>NZ_JBNLYE010000261.1:0-5887 GCF_050172095.1 Bacillus sp. GMs2/2 | reverse complement strand
CTTTTTTAAAGAAATAGTGCTCACCTTCTTTAATTAACTCACCTTCTCCCTGTATTACACTAACAAGAAGGAAGGCTTTTTGTTGTTCCAAACTAGCTGATCCATCTAACTCCCATTTTTCCACTGAAAAATACGGACATTTAATAAAATTAGTTATACTCAAATCATCTACTTTTTCATTTTTAAATGTTAACTGATTCGAAATACATGGAGTTTCTATTACATCAATACTGCTTTCAAGATGAAGATCACGTAAATTACCTTCTGAATCTCTTCTATCATAATCATACAATCTATAGGTTGTATCAGAGTTTTGCTGCGTTTCTAATATCAAAATCCCTTTACCAATTGCATGAACAGTTCCACTCGGTACATAGAAGAAATCTCCAGTTTTCACCTTCACGCGATGCAACAGTTGGTTCCACTCTTTCTTTTCAATCATAGCCATGAATTCTTCTTTTGTTTTCGCATGATGTCCATAAATAATTTCCGCGTCTTTTATGGAATCGATTACATACCAGCATTCTGTTTTTCCTAGTTCTCCATTTTCATGTGCGCTGGCATACTCATCGTTGGGATGAACTTGAACAGATAAATCTTGATTGGCATCCAAAATTTTTGTAAGAAGAGGGAAACGCTCCCCCTCCATATTTCCAAATAAATCTCGATGGTTATCCCACAATTCACCCAAAGATAGCCCTTTATACTTTCCGTTCTTAACAATACTTTGTCCATGTTGATGTGCAGCAAAAGCCCAACACTCTCCAGTTTGATTTGATGGAATCTCATATCCAAAAGAAGTTAAATGTGTTCCACCCCAAATTCTTTCTTTAAAAACAGGTGCAAAAAATAATGGTTCAGTCATGATTTGAATCCTCCATTCTATGCAATTTCATCTAGTAGTTTGTATGCTTCTGCTTTTGTTTGAACAGATAATAACCGCTCTCTATAACTATCATCCATTAGTTTTCGAGAAAGCATTTGAAGGATTTTTAAATGTTCATTTCCTTCATTTCCTTTTGGTACCGCAATCATAAATATTAACTTTGCTTCCGTTCCATCAAGGCTGTTCCAATCTATACCCGATTGTTTAATTCCAAATACCACGCTCGGTTTCCTAACGGCAGCTGATTTCCCATGTGGAATCGCAATGTTTATACCAATACCTGTAGTACTTTCTTGCTCACGGTTCATAATAGCCTGTTTAAATTCTGTCACTGAATGTAATGCACCCACCTGCTTTAACTTTTGAATCATTTCATCAATGATGTCATCTCGTGTTTCCCCTTTTAAGTCCGTTTCAATTAATTCTAAACTTGTAATATCTGTTAATTTTTTAATTTCTACCTTGTCTACTTGTTCGCCTCTTACTTGAGTCTCTCGTTCCAGTTGTTGCACTTCTATTGTTGTTGATACTTCTTTTAGTTGTTCATTTTCTTGTTTTTCTAACTTTGAAACGTCTTTTTTCAATACATTTACTACAACAGCTGTCACAATAGAGCCTACAATTACAGCTACAAAAAACATAAACACATTATCTACTGCCCCTAACACTGCAACAATTGGACCACCATGTGCTACTCTGTCTCCTACATGACCGATCATCGCAATCACAGCACCCGTCATCGAACCAGCCATTATACTTGGAATAACCCGAAGTGGATCTTGTGCTGCAAAGGGAATCGCACCTTCCGTAATACCAAATAGCCCCATTGTGAATGATGCTTTACCCATTTCTCTCTCTGAATCTTGGAATTTCCCCTTACCTATGAAAGTAGCAAGTCCCATCCCGATTGGTGGAATACAAATTGCTGCAGCAATTGGACCCATAATTTCATAGTTTCCTTCTCCAATCATTGCTGAACCAAATAAGAATGCTACTTTATTGACCGGACCACCCATATCAAATGAAATCATTGCCCCTAAAATTAATGCTAAGAGAATTGAACTTGACCCTTGCATACCTGCTAACCAAGCTGTTAATGATACGAAAACTTGTGCGACAGGGGCACCAATAATAAATACAAATGCTAAACCTACAATAAGAGAAGTAAATACCGGAATAATAATAATCGGCATAATTGGTTGAATCGCTTTTGGAACTTTTAATTTTTTGATTCCTAACGCCATGTAACCAGCTAAGAAACCAGCGATAATACCACCAAGAAAACCAGCACCACTTTCACTTCCGTAAAAGCTTCCTGTTGCTGCAATATATCCACCAATCATACCAGGAACAAGTCCAGGCTTATCCGCTATACTATATGCAATATATCCAGCTAGTATTGGAACCATGAACGTAAATGATGCACCACCAATTTGTTCAATAGTTTTCCAGAAAGAACCCTCCGGAATCACTAAACCCCCAGGTGTTTTTTCTCCCCCAAGTGTTAACGCAATTGCAATTAATAATCCCCCGACTACGATAAATGGGACCATAAAAGATACACCATTCATTAAATGACGATATATCGGATTTTGCTTTCTTTCCTGTTGGTTACTTTCTACTATTTTTGACTGTGAATGATAAAGAGGTACATTCCCGCTGATTATTTTTTGAATTAATTCTCCTGGTTTACGAATACCATCTTGTACCCCAACAACCAACAATTTTTTCCCTACAAATCTATCTTTATTTACGACTCTATCTGCAGCTATAATAATGCCGTCTGCTTCGCGAATATCTTGTTCCGTCAACTCATTTTCTACCCCTATTCCACCTTGGGTTTCAATTTTCATTTGGACTCCTAATTTATCCGCTGTTTTTTGCAAATTTTCAGCTGCCATATAAGTATGGGCAATCCCATTTGGACATGATGTAACCGCTAACAATTTCATTCTTAATCCTCCTCACACTTTTTACTAAGCGCCTACACTTACTATAAATTAATATTACGACGTCAAAAGTTTCATTTTTTACCGTAACTTCCGGAAAAATAAACCTTTTACCCAAGTGAAAAACGGGTTATTTGATTCTCCACTTTTCGGTTAATTATGTAAAAAGGACAAAAATTTCATTACGTTTGTTTCTTTCGTAAGCTTTTGAATAAAGGATGGTTGCTCACTTATAAAGGATAGTTCCTGAAACAATTGTTTCGTTACCTCTTGTCCATCACTTTTAACTGCTAGCATAAATACAAGTGATACCTTCTCTTCTCCCCAATCAATTGGTTCCTTTAATGTAGCAATTGCAATTACTGATTCTTGAATAAATTTTGGGTTGCCATGGGGAATTGCGATTCCTGCCCCAATCGTTGTTGCTGACATTTTTTCTCTTATGATTGCATTTTCTGCATACTCTTTATCTACATACCCCTTACTATGCAAAGCATACGCTAACTTTTCAATTAGCTCATATGGGTGCTGTATATCCTGTTGTAAAAACACTAAAAATGGAGATGTATAATTGAACATAACAAAATCTTTTTGTTCTTTATAACTTGGCTCATCATAATTTTGTATAAAGTCCCCTAGCTTCTTTTCTTCTGGCCCCTCTAATAATGGGGATACTACTATATGAGGAATGTTTAGTCTTGAAAGACTAGTAGTTGAAATAACGAGATCCACATCACGATGTTTCATTATATAACTTTGTAAATCAGCTTTTGAAATACAGTCCATAACATGGATATGACGAAATTTACGCTCAATTTTTGTACGTAACAACTGCGACATGCCAATGCCCATATGGCAAACAATAATTACATTTTTAGATTTTTCCTGGTGATTTAACCGTTCAACAGATGCTTCGAAGTGTAGAGTAAGATAAGCCGCTTCTTCTTCTGGAATATATATATTTAGAGATTCATTTATCTCTTCTAATACTTGTATCAATACATTAAACACATAGGGATACATTCTCTTTATATCGTGTAACATCGGATTAGAGACAGAAAGATCATAGCTTAAGCGATTCAATGCGGTATATAAATGAATCGTTAACCCTTCAATTAAAATTTTGTCTTTACTGAAATCAATTTCATATAACTGTGACATACGTTTAACTAATTGCTGTATAACCATAGAAAGAATTGGATTACTTTCAGTAAGTGTGCTGTCCTGCATTGGTTTATCTTGATAACGAATTTTCCCACCTAAAATATGAGCTGTTAAATACGTAACTTCTTCTTCTGTAAAATGAACTGAAAAAACACATTCCAACTGTTTTAAAAATTCCAATGTCCATATATATTCTTTTGTTTCTTTCAGTATTTTAATTTCCTTTTCAGCATTTAAAATAGGTTGTTTAAGTTTCATTCTCCGTACCATGAGCAATGTATGCACTAATAAACTTTCAAATGTGTCATCTGTAAAAAACAATGCATTTCGTTTTTGTAACGCTTTCAATTCGTTCGTAACAAACTCAACCTCATGATATTGAAATTGTTCTTTAATAAATTGATTCGTAAGATCAGAATTACGAATCAAATCTGATAATCTAGCCAATGCTCTTCTTTTTTTCTTTTCAATTCCATCAATAATAAGTCCAACTCGCTGTTTTGAAACAATGGTTAGATCAAAATGATGTAACCATTTTTCAATTCTATCTAAATCTTTTTTTATAGTCGTTCGACTTACAAAATGTTGGGATGCCATTTCCTGTGCAGTAACTGCCTTTACATTCATTAATAAGTTGTATGCAATTTGTAGAATTCTTTCTTCATCTGATTCATACTTTGTGCAATTATTAATACAATAAAGTTTATTAAACAAGTCCACCTTTTCATATTCCTCAATCTCTAAGTACACACCTAATCCCGGTTTCCTAACAAGAAGCGCACTTGAATAATTCGCAAGATGCTCCTCAATTATTTTAAAGTCATTACGAATTGTTTTTTCAGAGCAATTCACCTTATCCGCAAGGTCTTGTACTAATGAATAGTCGTTAGATTCAGATAATAGTAGAAATAAAATTTCTTTCTGTCTTGTATTCATAAATTTCACCTATCTCTTATATCTTTCTATGTTATATGCATTACTTTACAAGATACTTTTACCCTCTCTTATAACTAGCAATTTCGATTAATTGTACTCACTTTCAAATTTTAGCTACCTTACGTTAAAAATTCGTATTTAGAATTAATTATTTTTCCCGCTACTCCAACATCATTTCTATATTAAGTATCTTCAGCAACTAAGAAGACAATTAATTTCAATATACCGTAAAGTATCCCAATTAAAAGTTTAATTTATTACCAAGGCTCCGGAAAAGCTGCTTTATTTCTGTAACGAAATAAAATCCTGTATTAGTAGTTTTTTATCTACATAATTAATTTTAATCTCTCTTCTAGAATCTCCCTATCTGATTGTGATTTTGAAATTACAAGACATGTATCATTCCCACAAATACACCCTACTTTTTCTTTCCAGTCTACAGAGTCTAATAACACCCCTATAACATGTGCATTACCCGGTAAAGTTTTAATAATGGTTAATTGATTTATATAATCAATTTTTACGACAACTTCTCCCAACTTTTTCTTTAACATCATATCAGTTTGTATATTATCTCCTGTGAAGTTTTTATATATAGTTAAACCGTTTGAAGAAACTGTCTTTATTATATTTAATTCGCGAATATCTCGCGAGATAGTAGCTTGTGTTACAATTTCCCCTTTTTTTGCTAACAGCTCTACTAACTTTTCTTGTGTATCTATTTCATACTCTCTCACCGCTTGTTTAATTAGCCTTTGTCTTTTCTCTTTTCTCATAAAAGACGCCCCTTATATCGTTATACTTTTATTATATCTTCCTATAAATTTTATTCGAAAGAGGAAAAGGGGAATGTTGCGGAAACGTTCATAGTTTTGAGTACTTTACGCCCCTATAGGAGCCCACCACCCATCCATTAACTTAAGGATGTAGAATCTGGATAAAAAAGAATTAT
>NZ_JBNLYE010000260.1:0-5898 GCF_050172095.1 Bacillus sp. GMs2/2 | reverse complement strand
AATGAATTCACAAAGTCTTATAATACAGAAAAAGTAGCTTTTTATAAACAAGCAAATATTAAAATTAAAGAAGAGAAAAAATAAAACAGTTTGGCCTACACTTGGCCAAACTGTTTTATTTTTTTGTATAAGTACGACTATACCATGGAACAGGTTCACTTAATTTTTTTTCTTGTTTTAATGCTTCAGGACCAATATAATCTTGAATTGTTTTTTTTGCCACTGTTAAAGATAAGGTTGTTTTCGGATTTCGATAGGAGGATTCAAGATGACCAAGATGCGGTAGAATTCGAAAATCTTCTTTCGTAGGAGGGATGTGGAAAAAATAATCGCCTAAACGTATAAGGACATCAGATTGTTGTTGGCTAAAACGTGGGTTTCTAGAAAAATGTAATCCTTCTTTAATTGCTTTTTTTTCAGCAATCAAACGTTCTAAAGCTGTCTTTTTTAACCAGTATAAATATTTAGGATTAGTAGCTGCTTTAGCATGACGATTCACAACGAAAATAGATTGAGCTAGTCGATTAATAGAATGTTGGTTTTGTAATTGAGATTGTGGTTGTGAAGGTTTCATATTGAATCTCCTTTCAATTTTTCATTATTATACCATAAATAAAATAGGTATTTATTATACGCAAAAAGTGATTGTATATATTTTCAATATTAAAGCAATATTGTTACAAAAAACAACTATTTTGTATAATAGTAATAGAATATGTTTTTGAAATTTGATAATGAAAGAGTGAGAAGTTTGAAAGAAATATTAAAACAACAGTATGCCATTATAGATATTGGATCTAATACAATGCGTTTAGTTATTTATGAAAAGCAAAATGGAGGTTTTTATAAAGAGATTGAAAATACGAAAGTTGTTGCTAGGTTAAGGAATTACTTAATTGATGGTGTGTTGAATGAAGAGGGAATAGAAGTATTATTACAGACATTATTTCAATTTCAAGAAAGTACAAGATTCCATCAGTTGCATCATGTACTTTGTGTTGCAACAGCAACAATTAGACAGTCGGAGAATCAAGAGGAAATTAAAAAGCTTGTTGAAGGACAAACGGACTTTACTCTTAGAGTATTATCAGAGTATGAGGAAGCGCGTTACGGATACTTGGCGGTTATGAATTCTACATCGTTTTCAGAAGGAATAACGGTAGATATCGGCGGGGGAAGTACAGAAGTTACATACTTTAGAAATAGAGAGATTTTAGAGTACCATAGTTTTCCATTTGGGGCACTTTCTTTAAAGCAACAATTTATTAAAGGGGATATTCCTACTAAAGATGAGTTAGAGGGAATGCAACAGTATTTAGAGTTTCAATTTCGAACGTTACCATGGTTAATCAATAAGAAATTGCCTCTTATTGCAATTGGTGGTAGTGCTAGGAACTTAGTGAAAATCCATCAAAATTTAATATGCTATCCTATAGCAGGATTACATTTATACAAGATGAAAGAAGAAGATATTGAAAGTGTAAAAGATGAATTGGAAAAATTGTCGTACATAGAACTTCAGAAATTGGAAGGGTTGGCAAAAGATCGAGCAGATACGATTATTCCAGCGGTTGAAGTATTTCATACACTTGTTAATGTTATAGAGGCACCGGCATTTGTATTAAGTAGAAAAGGGTTAAGAGAAGGTGTTTTCTATGAAGAGTTGACAAAAGATTTGGGGATTTCATATTATCCGAACGTAGTTGAAGAAAGTCTGCATTTACTATCACATGAATACGAAATGGACATGGAATTTGTTATTCAGCTTATTAAACATGGAAGACTAATTTGCAAACAACTTGAGGAAATAGGGCTTATTTCTATGTCAGTAAAAGACTGGGAAGTGTTCCATCAAGCAGCGAAAGTATTTAATATAGGCAAATATATAGACGAAGAAGCAAGTCGTTTACATACGTTTTATTTATTAGCGAATAAGACAATTGATGGCATGATGCATAAAGATCGAGTAAGGCTAGCGCTTATTGCATCGTATAAATCAAAAATGTTATTTAAACAACATTTATCTCCATTTGAAGGTTGGTTTGATAAAAGCGAACAAAAAAAAATCCGCCTGTTAGGAGCTGTTTTACAATTTTCAGCTACTTTAAATGTAAGGCAACGATCGCTTATTGATACCATATCTATAACAGAAAACGAAGAAGGATTAACATTTAAAGCTTTATGTGAAAAATCGGCATTAGCGGAAAAAGTGCAGGCTGAAAAACAAAAAAAACAGTTAGAAAGAGTATTAAAAACGAATATTAACTTGTTATTTGAACTAAAACATTAGGTTGTACGGATGTCTTTACAAAAAATTTACACTTTATAATATTGTAATTTGCTAAAATAAAAGTAACTAAATTATAGTGAAAAAGTTTCAAGGGGAAGTGTGAAGAGAATGGAATTATTGAAGGGGAATGCAGTAAATTTAAATGATACAGCTTATTACAATAATCGAGAGTTAAGTTGGTTAGCATTTAATGAACGTGTCTTACAAGAAGCGCAAGATGCAAATAATCCACTTTTGGAAAGATTGAAATTTATTAGTATTTTTAGTTCGAATTTAGATGAATTTTTTATGGTACGTGTAGCGGGATTAAAGGATCAAGTGAGTGCTGGATTTAATCAGCCAGAAAATAAAGCTGGCTTAACACCAAAAAAGCAATTAAATAAAATTGCGATAAAAGCCCATGCACTAATGACAGTACAATATGATACATTTAAAAATTATGTATTACCAGCGCTTGAGTTAGAGGGAATTGAACGTTTAACATTCAATGATTTGACGAAAGAGCAACGAGAATTTATAGAAGAGTATTTTGATGAGCAAATTTTTCCAGTGTTAACTCCTGTAGCTATTGATGCATATCGCCCATTTCCAATGTTATTAAACAAAAGTTTGAATTTGGCTACTCTTTTATATGATGAGAAGCAAGCGGAAGAAGAAAACAGGACGAAGTTAGGAATTGTGCAAGTTCCTTCATTACTTGAGCGCTTCATAATTTTACCGAGCGAAGGGCAAAAGCATAAATTTATTTTATTAGAAGACGTAATTAGTAGCTTTACTCATAAATTATTTACGGGATATACAGTATCATCTGTTACTCGTTTCCGTATTACACGCAATGCAGATTTAACGATTCATGAAGAAGGTGCGAGAGATTTATTAAAGGTAATTGAAAAAGAATTAAAAAAGCGTAAGTGGGGGGCTGCTGTTCGTTTAGAAGTTGGGAAAGAACACATTGATGAAAGAGTACTAGCGTTATTATATGAGGTTCTGGAAGTAAAAGATGAAGATGTATATATAATGGATGGTCCATTAGATTTAACATGTTTGTTTTCTTTATATAAAAAACTAGCTCCTTTATATGAACATCTTGTATATCCGGCTCTTATTCCGCAACCACCTCAAGATTTAGGTGATGAAGAAGATGTATTTGAAAAAGCAATTGAGCATGATATTTTATTACATCATCCTTTTGAATCATTTCAGCCGGTAGTTGATTTTGTCCGTGATGCGGCGGACGATCCGAATGTACTTGCGATTAAACAAACGTTATATCGTGTAAGTGGTGATTCACCGATTATTCAGGCGTTAAAGATAGCGGCTGAAAAGGGAAAACAAGTGACAGTATTAGTTGAATTAAAGGCAAGATTTGATGAAGAAAACAATGTTCATTGGGCTAAAGAATTGGAACAGGCAGGCTGTCATGTTATTTACGGTGTAAGTCACTTGAAAACACATAGTAAAATTACATTAGTTGTAAGAAGAAAAAACGGAAAAATCGAAAGGTTCGTACATCTCGGAACTGGAAACTATAATGATGCAACAGCGAAGTTATATACTGATTTTGGATATATTACATCAAGAAAAGACTTTGGGGTTGATGCAACCAATTTCTTTAATTATTTAAGTGGTTATACAACAAAGCCACATTTTCATCATTTATCGGTTGCTCCATTTGATATAAGAGAGCAATTTATAGATTTAATAGATGAAGAAATCCGTTATCATAGGCAATATGGAAATGGATATATTATCGCTAAGATGAATTCATTAACAGATAAACCATTAATTAAAAAAATGTACGAAGCATCACAAGCTGGAGTAAAGGTAGAGCTCATTGTTCGAGGGACATGTTGCCTACGACCTGGCATTCCAAATGTAAGTGAAAATATTCGTGTAGTTAGTGTTGTTGGAAGATACTTAGAGCATAGCCGTATTTATTATTTCCATCATAATGGGGAGGAGAAAATATATTTATCTTCAGCTGATTTGATGACGCGAAATATGGAGAAGCGAGTGGAAATATCTTTCCCGATATTAGATATTGAAATGAAGGCACGAATTAAGGCGATTTTACAGCTTACATTAGCTGATAATGTGAAAACACGTGAACAAAATAAAGATGGTGATTACTATTATGTTATTAATAGTAGTACAGAAGAAATTGATAGCCAAGTGAAGTTGTTTAAGATGGCATATCAAAATACAGACGCTGAATAATGAAAAAAGTAAAAACCTCTTATGTCAATAAGAGGTTTTTACTTTTTTCTACTCATATGCTCCAAAAATGGAAGGATGAGTAGAAACAATAGTTTTATTATAAGCGTATAATGAGATGGCTCGTTGAAAGAATCGTTATTTTAACTTAGTAATAGTATGGTTGCTGACATGGTCCACCGTAACAAGGATAAGGTGCTGGCGGCGGGAAAGGTGGTGGATAAGGTGGATAAAATGGTCGAGGGCCGAAAGCTAATGCTCCGCCGAGCAATCCACCAGCAATTCCAGCTAGAAAGGGAACGCCAAAAAACGGGAAGAAGCGTGAGTCGCCTACTGGACCAATAGGTGCTGAACGGACTGGAATTGGTTGATAATATGGATACATGAACATACCTCCTTTATTGGACTCACTTTTATCATATGGTAAACAAAACGTGGATGAGCGCGTACAAGAAAGGATATGTAAGAAAATAGGCGAATTATTACGAATGTTGGAGTGTGAAAATTGTGATTTCAGGTTTTGACATAAAACGAAATGGGACACGTGTTCTTCCCAGGCCTCGATTGACATAGAGAGTTAAATCCTGAATTGTATAGAAGCCTTCAATATAGTCTTTGGCGAGTGAAGGTGTAATAATAGCTCCTAAAAAAGGAATTTGTACTTGTCCGCCGTGACTATGACCAGAAAGTTGCAAGTTGATTGGATATCTAGAAACTTTGGGCGCGATATCTGGTTCGTGAACAAGAACAATGTTATAAGTACTTTGCCGTGCATGCTCTAATGTTTTCTCTATTTTTGGTTTGCCTAATAGTATATCATCGAGACCGAAAATAGAAATTTCACTATTATCCATTAAGCGAATTCTTTTTTCACTATTGAGCAATAGCTCAAATCCTGATTCACGCATGATGTGCTCATAGTATTCAGTTCCATATCCACCGTGATCATGGTTACCATAAATAGCGAATTTACCAAAGGGGGCTTGTATATTTTTTAAAATGGATGCAACGAAAGGAGTGTCAGTATACGTTTGATAATTATCAATGAGATCTCCGGTAAAAAGGACAATATCTGGATTTACAGCATTAATTTTAGAAACAACTTTAGATAAATGTTGAAGCGAGAAATAGTATCCGAGATGTAAATCGCTGAATTGAAGAATTTTCATACCATGAAAACTTTTTGGGATGAGTTGTGATTTTAATGTGTGCTGTGTAAAAGAAATGAAATGGGGCTCTATATATTTAGCATAGTAGTATCCGATGCTACTGGTTATAAATGAATAGAGACAAGTGCGCATACCAATTTTCAAAAAATTTCTTCTTGTAATGTGCTTCATAAAAATATGAGTATACCTCAATGTTTTCATTCCATTTATAGGCTACTCAAATCT
>NZ_JBNLYE010000259.1:0-5899 GCF_050172095.1 Bacillus sp. GMs2/2 | reverse complement strand
AAATTTCATTTAAAACTTTAGATGAAAAACGATTTAATATTATTAATTCTACTGATTTATTAGGTTCTATTTTTTCTAAATAATCTTTTTTCCCATCCATTTGATTTAAAAGTTCGGTTGTTATAGAAGATCTTGTACTATTAACCAACCTTATAGGAGTAAATCTATTATTATGAACTGCCATATTAAAAGGTGTAGTAGCATCTATCCAATTTGTTTGTTTGATTTCTCCATATTCATCTGTATAGTTACCTCGAATATAAAGCATATTATTTGCACTAACAGGATTCGGCGCAAATAATTTCCAATTTTGTGTAAATAATGGATTCATGTAATTTTGAATCTGCGAATTATATTGATTACTAATAGGGTTTAACGGAAAATTGTAAAATAATGTGATTGCAAAATGAAATATAAATATACATGTCATTAATACAATTAATAAAGACGAACTATATTTTCTTATCATAATTATCACCATTTCTATACAAACTCAAGGAGGTTAATTCTTATGAATCATAAGAATTAACCTCCTTGTATTGTTTTAATTTTAATATTATCTTCCAAAAGAAACCGATTCGATTTTTTGATCATTAGAAGAAACATAACAAGCATATTTACCTTTTCCAGCAGCTGAATAAATTGATTGAGCATTAGCTTTTTGAGCCTGTTTACCTAACCAATTTCCCGCTGCATCAACAGCTTTTCCAGTTAAATAACCTCCAACAGCCCATGCTAAATTGGCTGTTGAATATGAAATTTCTTCATCACTTTTAATATTTGAAGCCATTTCTTTTCCTTTAGAATAATCCACTGTTGAAGCAGATGCTAAAACTGAATTTCCTAAAAGTCCAATCCCAACTACACTAGCAATTACTAACTTCTTCAAAAAAACACCCCTTGATTAAATATAGAAAATTTCGAACTGTAAAAGAATAATATAAATCCTATAAAACTTCAAGAAAAAATAACCAATTTAGTTCAAATATGCAATATTACATATTTGAACTAAATGTATACTCTATACACCCCTAGTTACCATAACGTCCTATTATCGGTAGCAAATCCTACGGTCTCCCCTTACTCTCGTAAGGGGTTTTCTTTTTTCTCTTTCTTTTTCTTTATGCAAATTTTTATACATTCCTTATACCATGTGGTGTTTGGCTTCCCTATGCCTCGTCAAATTCTTCTTTCTTTTGCATAAAATCATGCATACATCCATATATTTTTTATTCCTTCATTTTTTCAAATGATTTGACATATTTCATAGCAAGGGAATGCTTGTATGCTGATCTGTACTGCATTCCCTTATTGTATGTATGTTATATATCTATTCTTCTTTTTCCGACATTATGACCTCCAAAATTGCCACCACTTTTTTTGTGAAGTGGCTGCCAATATCTTTTTTGTTTCCTGCATTTCTCGCACATATTGCATAAGTAATTGATCTCGGTCTTCTAATCTATGAAAAATTCGTTGCTCACTACTAAGCAACTCCTGCTTAATTTCAGCTAATAACTCTTGTTTTAATTGTGCTCTTTCTGCTTGCCAATCTATATCTACTGAGTAAAAGGTGCTCTGTGAAGTAAGCAAGACCTGCTCTTGCTCGCTCAGTACCTGTTTAATTGCATGTTCTAGCTTTTTCCCTTCGCTTTGTAATTCTTTTATTTTTTCTAATATGAGCACGTCCTGCTTTGTAAAAGCTCTACTTTCTTGTTCCCCTTTTGAAAATATATATCCTTGTTTTTCAAGCTCTAAACACCAACGACGTAATGTACTTTTTCCCATTTGTAAACGTTCTGCGACTTCATGATTCCAGTATGCTTTTTCCAATTGAGCACCCCCTGCTTACAATTTAATTTTTGTCTATTTTTATTCGAGCAAGAGGTGCTTAGTTCCTTTCAAAACGATTTTCCTTGTTTTTGGGTGAGAGAGCTGGCTGGGGGTTTGGGGGCTAGCCCCCAGGAATTTGACGTCACTTACAATCGTGTAAACATAAAATGATAGACGATTGTACAAGGTGGTTCGGCAGGTATACTTGTAAATCCAAGTCGTATAACCTAGTTCCTCGTTTTTGGTCTGATCGGCTTGGCGAAAGATAAATCCCTGCCGAAAAAAGTTTGGCAAGGACAATAAAATAAAATGATAAAAATATGGTTATATTTTTATCATTTTATTTTATTGAAGGTGGAGATTTTCTGAAGCAAAGCGGAGGAAAATACTACCTGTTCCTTGCGGAACTTTTAACAATATATATAGAGTGAGAAGAGAGAGAGTCTTAAAAGTCGAAAAAAGCATTGATACTACTAGGTTTTTCATCTTTTTCAAGTGTGGCGTTTTTGCCACACTTCCGTGGCGTTTTTGCCACACTTGAAAAAGAGAAAAAAAAAGAATTGACTAATGTCAACTCTTAAATAATTTATTAGGTAATTGTTTTAATATAGACATTTTCATAGCTTTAAAAAAAATTACTTGTAAATGTTCAGGAACATTATCTTTATCACCTGCAAAAATAATATGCGGATTTACAAACAAAGAATAAGATTTTGCGTTACTTCCTTCAATACCACTTTCAGTTTTTGCTAATATTCCTTTTTTGACTAAAGCATTAACCAATTTACTAGTTCTATCCCTTGGTCTTTCTAATTCTTTAGCAAGATCTGAAATATTCATAGGTACAACATTTTTAGATTTAACATCTAAAACAATAGAATTACTATAAAAAGAAATATACGGAGTAATATCTATTAAAAATCCTTTTTCACTCAAAGTTAAATATCCTTGCTTACTTAAGAATTTCATGTTTTCTTGCATGAATTGAGCAAACCTCACTTTCGATTGAGGACTTTTTTTAGTACCTATGTAAAGTTCTTTACCAGTAGCTTTAGCCATAATTTCCATGGCTTGTTCTAATTCATTCTTTGAAACATTATTATATTCTTGTTGAAACATATTTTGTTCTAATTCAAAATCTCTTTTTCTAGCATTTTTTTCAGCTTCTACAAAATTAACAATCTTTTCACTCATTTTTCCACTCCTTATTTGTAGAAGGAGTTCATTCAATATGATAGAATAAACACTTAGAAGATATTACTCTAATAAAGAATAACTCCTTTCTATGTAGTGATAAAAAACTCCCTTAAGTTTCTGACGCTTGTGAGGGGGTTTTTTATTTTTCCAAAAGATTCTATCTCTGATTATAACATGGAAATATCATCTAAAAATAATAGAAAAAAATCCTAAATATTAGTACTTAATCCCAATTTAAATCCTTGTTTGTCTCTATATCCATATCTTTAAAAACGACGTTGACTCGTTTTATCTTTCACAAATGTAAACGAAAAAATAAATGCCCAAAGACCCATTCCACCCATAATAACCGCCATCACAAGCCAACCCCACTCAAATGTTTGCGACACTTTTTCATATAGCTTTGCTAAACCCAATACTTCCCATAATCCATATTTCATCCCTGTTACAAGAAGAACTGCAATCAGAGCATACAATAGGACTTGTATAACAGATACACACACTTCTTCAATCTTCTTTGTCTTAATCCTAATGTTTTGTACTTCACTTGTTTTTTGCTCTATCTGATGTACTTTGTGATAAAAATCCGTAACAAGCATATCTGTCTTCTTCTCAAAACTTTCGCCCACACTCTTATTCATTTGTTGAAAATAGTGGTTTAACGTTTCCCTCAGATTATCTCTCAAAGCTTGGTCCATCTCTTGTAACTCTTCGACTTTGCTGTTCAAGTTCTCGTTGTTTTTTCTGTTCATTCTGCTGACGGAGAGTATTTGCTCGCTCACGAGCTTGTTGTTCTTCTCGATACTTTCGGCTAATTGGTCGATACGTTGCGCGATTAGTTCGTTCTGGTATTCTATCTCTGACATTCTCACTCGATAATTGATTTGTTCGCTTGTGCTCATTTCCATCAATAGATTTTCTTCTTGTTTGACTTTCTCCAATTCGTCGCTCAAAGCCATGTTCTATTCCTCCTATTTCATAGTCATAACCTAACTTACTTCCTCTTACCCATTTTAAAGCCTCAGGATGCTTATAGGAGATCGTTTCTCCTCTCAACCTAGTTTCGATACCTAGATTGTCTAAAAACGTTGAGAGACCCTTTATATCCCTTGTACGAGTTTTCGCTACATCAACCGCTTGTCGTATTTCGTCTTTCCATGACTTTTTCCCTTTTTTCAGCAATGATTTCTCTGCTGCCGTGTACCTCACTACTGCCTGTTTCTCTACTACCACTGATAAACCTCGTTCTTGACAAATTCTATCATTCTCACTTTTTATGAACTCTCTTTGTTGGTTATTACTGTGATACTTTTTGCCATTTTCAATACTAACAGCGTTTATTACAATGTGATTATGTATATGTTCTGTGTCTGTATGCGTATAAATGGCAACTTGATAGTCTTTCGCAATAGATTGAGCTAACTCCAAGCCAATGGCATTCGCTTCTTCTGGTGTTACTTCTCCAGGTTTAAATGACTGAATGATTGTATGTGCCTGGATCCCTTTATCTTTCCCATATAACATTCTCAATTCTTTAAAATTTGATTTTGCATACTCAACGTCACAATTATGGCCACTTTTTTCTACTGCTCGTTTTTCCGCATAATTGATCGTTTGACTTGCTGATTTTGTATTTCCTAGTTTAGTTGTTGCCATAACTCACTCACTTCTTTTCGTAATTGCTCAATATTGTAATTTAAACGATGCCAATCTATATTGCCATCCTTGTGCGTATGACAATATTTCGCAATTTGATTCATGTTATTCCCCATCTGACTCAAATTCCTCGCAATCATTTGTCTCATCTCCTTATCAAATTTCGGAGAAATTAAACGACTCCCTTGTGCCTTCTTCTTCACAAAGTTTGGCACACTCATTCCTAAAGTATCAGCTGACTGCTGCAACTTTGCATATTCGTCATCATTCACACGAAAACTGATTTGTCTGCGCTCTTTTCGGTTCGGAATCTTCCGAAAATTGCTAGCCAACTGATTATCTTGTTCACTCATCAAGTCCCATCCCTTCATTCCGTTTTCAACGGAAGCGTCATTCTAAATTGGTCGTGCTATCTCCAATTTTATCATTGACGCAAGGGATTTGGCAAGCGTCGCATTTGCTAGCCACTTCGTGGCGCAAATACAGCTTGTCGGGGGGTTCCCCCAATCCCCCTTTTGTTTTTGCTCACGCAAAAAACGGCTTGCTTTCGCTAGCCATTAAAAACCTTGGACGTTGTCCAAACCTACTGGGGAACACTTCCCCAGACCCCATATAAAAAAACACCCCCAACCCCCTCACTTTTTGAGGGGGCTCCCTCGCCGGTAGGCAGGTTCAAACGGGAGCCGTTTGAAACCATCAAGAGGGTCTGGGTATTGTGCAATATGTCAACTCCTTAATGCTCACTTCGTTCCGCTTACCGTTGACATATACTTTATATTATTTATAAATCAAAAATTATACATATAATAAAAAATACTTTAACTATAAAATATATGCTTATTATACTAAAAATCGCTATAAAACTACCTCTTCTTTTACATTGTATTTCTTTAATTAATTTTGTAGAAAAGAAAATAGCTAATATAATTATTAATACATAATCAATAATTTGAAATATACTCATTATTTTTTCATCCTCTTTCTTTATTTTTTATGCTCTTTTTTATTAAAAGTAATAGAACATATATTTTCTTTACACTGTCCTATAGGTATTATTTTTCTTTTTTTAGCTATATATTTATATATTCGATCACCTACCCCTAATAATATAGAAATATATAGGAAGGGAACAAAAAACCATAATAACGGTATTCTTAAACAAATTTGATAAATAGCATGAATTCCCTTATAAAATTTTTGTTTTTTGATATTT
>NZ_JBNLYE010000258.1:0-5912 GCF_050172095.1 Bacillus sp. GMs2/2 | reverse complement strand
AGGTGGGTTCGTTATTTGATGTAATAGCAAAATTAAGAAGTTCATTTTGTCTTCTACTAACATGGAAGCATTAATAAAATCTGAGAAAAAGCAAAAAGATTTTGTTCATCTAGTACAGGATGAATATAAAAAAAGAAGATAAGAATTTTTTTATTTTTCATATTTGGCGAAACAAATGGTACAATGAAAGCTAATGTGAAAAATAAAGAAAAGAAGTGGTCTATTTGAAAAACTTTTTAGAATTAGGAATTAGTGAAACTTTTAATCATACATTACGTGAAAATGGAATTACAGAAGCAACACCAATTCAAGAGCAGGCAATTCCTGTTATTATGTCTGGTAAAGATATTATTGGGCAGGCAAAAACAGGTACGGGTAAAACGTTAGCATTCGTGTTACCGATTTTAGAAAAAATCGATCCAGAGTCTAGTGATGTTCAGGCCTTAATTGTTGCACCAACAAGGGAACTAGCTCTGCAAATTACAACTGAAATTAAAAAAATGCTTGTTCAAAGAGAAGATATTAATGTACTAGCGATTTATGGTGGGCAAGATGTAGCACAACAATTGAGAAAATTAAAAGGTAATACACATATTGTTGTTGCAACACCAGGACGATTATTAGATCATATACGACGTGAAACAATTGATTTAAGTAATCTTTCAACGATTGTACTAGATGAAGCGGATCAAATGCTTTATTTCGGTTTCTTATATGATATTGAAGATATTTTAGATGAGACACCAGGTAGTAAACAAACGATGTTATTCTCAGCAACGATGCCAAAAGATATTAAAAAATTGGCGAAGCGTTATATGGATGAGCCGCAAATGATTCAAGTACAAAGTGAAGAAGTAACGGTTGATACAATTGAGCAGCGTGTCATTGAGACGACAGACCGTGCAAAGCCAGATGCACTTCGTTTTATTATGGATCGTGATCAGCCATTTTTAGCTGTTATTTTCTGTCGTACAAAGGTTAGAGCAAGTAAGCTTTATGATAATTTAAAAGGATTAGGTTATAATTGTGCTGAACTTCATGGTGATATACCTCAAGCGAAACGTGAAAGAGTTATGAAGAGTTTCCGCGAAGCTAAAATTCAGTACTTAATCGCAACGGATGTAGCAGCTCGTGGACTTGATGTAGATGGTGTAACGCACGTATTTAACTTTGATATCCCTGAAGATGTAGAAAGTTACATTCACCGCATTGGCCGAACAGGACGTGCAGGTGGATCAGGTCTTGCAATTACGTTCGTTGCAGCGAAAGATGAAAAACATTTAGAAGAAATTGAAAAAACGCTTGGTGCACCAATACAAAGAGAAATAATCGAACAACCGAAGATAAAACGTGTAGATGAAAATGGAAAACCGGTACCAAAGCCGGCTCCGAAGAAATCAGGTCAAAATCGTCAAAGAGATAGCCGCGAAGGTTCAAGAAGTGATTCAAGACGTGATTCCAGAAATAGCTCAAGAAGTGATTCAAGAAATAGTTCGAGAAATGAAAATAACCGATCATTTAATAAGCCAAGTAATAAAAAAGGTAGTACAAAGCAAGGTCAGCAAAGACGTGGTCGTTAAATAGTTATAATTGTAAAAGAGTCGCAAAATATTGTGGCTCTTTTTTTGTTTGTATACAACAAGGATGATGGCAAGAAAAAACAGAAATTTCATTCACCGTATTTGAAATTTATAAAGGAAATTTTATAGTCCAAAACCATTAGAGCAAGGGTATTACTATCATTCAGCAGAACACTTTGGTTAAAAGAAAAGGTATTGAAGCGAGCGAGTATTTTCATTATACATTCCGCAATTATTGAAATAGAACAAGAGAAGTTTATGAAGGATTAAACTCGTATTGGTGTACGATCGTTGGAAACTGGAAAACTAATTTGTTAGTTTTGATCGATGAGGAACTCGAGAAGCACCACTGCCATCCTTATGGGGAAATTGCTTACGACGACGATGAAGGTAATGTAGTGATAATATGCGAAATAAGAAAAAAGGACTAGCAGTCGTACCTGCCGTCCTTTAATAGGAGAAAAAGTAATCTTGTTTAGAACTACGCATAAACAGAAAATCTGCTTGTAATTAGTTTTACCCTAAATATACGTGTCTATACAAAAAAGGGATAAGTAAAAGATACTTATCCCCGGAAGGGAAATCCCAAGCACCAAAATGGCTCGTATTGGTCTGCAGGTTCAAAAGTAGTATATGTAAAACGAAAAATCTCATACAAAAAGCAGACAACGATTTTGGTTGTCTGCCAGTGAGTTCAATGAGTTAGCTAATTGTGATAATTTGCATCCCCATTGCGAGAAGAGTGAAGCTGCTAGTTCAAACAGCTTGTTGGTATTATTTTCGATTTCTTAAAAAATATACAGAGAAAGTAGATAAGTGAAGAACCTACCTGTTTTTGCTGTAACAAAAGAAAGAGGTATTAGCCGTGGACACGGCGGCTTGAAAATAGTATGTATTTTTATTTGGAAAATATTCACGGGGTGAAGAAACGTGGAATGTTTGATAAAGGTGTTTGTGAAATTAATCAGCTAATTAGTAAAACAAAATAGTTATTTGGAAGAAAAGGAAAATGAATATGAGATGAATTGAAGCTGTTGAAAAATTACTTGAAGTGATGAAAGAATGCTTTTGGAACGGAACATCTTTAAAGGGTGAAGCTAATGATTTTAATATTGTATCTTGGCTGATTGAAGAAGCGACGCGTAAAACAAAATAAAGATTTCATTTTGTAGCAATGGAGAATAGATATGTGTACTTATTGGGGGAAAGTAGATAAAGAGTTCTTTAAGAGGCAAGAACCGGAACAAAATAAAAGAGCGGCTAGCAAAAGCTAACTGCTCAATACAAGGAGATACAGAGAAGACTACTTTAAATGAATGTTGGCATACAGCCCACATTCAGTATTGACCGAATATTTATTTTAAATTCAATTTATTTAAAGTAAACATCCCAACAGATAAAATGGTTGCGCCTGCTACAGAACCTAGCCAGTCTCTCCAGCCTAATGTATTTAAAGATGCATCTGTTAAATCCGTAATTAAGAAGATAGCAAACATTAATACACCAAATGCTAAGCATCCCCAAAATGTTTGCAAATATTTAATCATCTTCTTTCGGAACTTGCTCATATAAATCACCCTTATTAATAATTTATATTTTTATAAATAAATTATCACATATACAAAAATTAAAAGTGCGAAATATGCAATATTACATATTGGAACTCAACAAAATACTCCATTGATAAGTACATAGATCGAACGGAGGCATCGTTCTTTTCCTAAAATGAAAGGTGACGATAAGAAACATGAGATACGTTTTAAACAAATTGAGCGGACGTTAAAAAATAAAAATTTATAAAGGAAATAGAAAGTATGGTGTTGTATATGTACGATAATAGGAAACTTTTTGCAAACTAAACATATAATTTTAATAGACCGACAGTCGGTCTGATGGGAAGGAGAACTTGAATGCGAATTGTAAAGGAGTATGAGGAGCGTAGAAAGGAAATTTTAGAAACAGCTGAGCGTTTGTTTCTTACGAAAGGTTATACGAAAACAACCGTGAATGATATTTTAAAAGAAATTGGTATAGCAAAGGGGACGTTTTATCATTATTTTAAGTCGAAGGAGGAAGTAATGGATGAAATCATTATGAGGATTATTAAAGAGGATGTCACTAAGGCGAAAAGGATTGTCTCCAATCCCGATATCCCCGTTTTAGATAAGTTATTTAAAATTTTAATGGAACAATCACCAAAATCAGGAGATGTCAAAGAAAAAATGATTGAACAATTCCATCAACCAAATAATGCAGAAATGCATCAGAAAAGTTTAGTGCAATCCATTATACATTTATCTCCTGTATTAACGGAAGTTTTAGAGCAAGGAATAGAAGAAGGCATATTTTCTACTCCATACCCACAAGAAACAATTGAATTATTACTCTCTTCAGCACAAGTCATATTTGATGATGGTTTATTCCAGTGGAAACCGGAAGAAATGATGAGAAGAGCTAAGGCTTATATTAAAATGATGGAAGTATCTGTTGGAGCGAAAGAAGGGTCCTTTGATTATATGATCGAGGTTTTAATGAAACAGAAATAGCTTTTTTCTGTTTGGGTGTTATAGACCGGCAGTCGGTCTAGACTAAATGAAGGATGTGATGAAGATGCCAGCAAGTATTCAATCTTCCTTGAAAGATTTTCACTTAATGGTAAGTGGTCAAATTATTACTATTTTAGGTTCAACACTATTACGTTTTGCACTGTCTTTATATGTGCTAGATATAACAGGACGTGCCGATATATTTGCAGGGTTATATGCCATAACGAGTATCCCGTTTTTGTTAGCTCCTCTTGGCGGAGCGATAGCAGATCGTTTCAACCGCCGTAATGTAATGGTCATTTTGGATTTTATAAACGCTGCTATTGTATTAAGTTTTATAGTTTTGTTATTAACTGAATCGGTATCTATTTTATTGATTGGAGCAATTATGTTTTTACTAGCAGTCATTAGTGCAATGTACTCACCAGTTGTTATGGCAAGTATTCCGCAATTAGTTCCAGAGAAAAAGTTAGAACAAGCAAACGGTATCATAAATGGTGTGCAAGCATTATCTAATATAGTTGCACCTGTACTAGGAGGAATATTATATGGCATAATTGGTTTGAAAATGCTCGTAATAACAAGTTGTCTTGCTTTCTTTTTATCTGCAATTTTAGAAATGTTTATTACAATACCTTTTATAAAAAGAGCGCAAGAAAGCCATATCATACCGACAATTGTAAAAGATATGAAAAAAGGTTTTCTTTATGTTTTAAAGCAACCTTTTATTTTGAAGGCTATGTTACTTGCAGCTTTACTAAACTTAATTTTGACACCGTTATTTGTTGTTGGAGGACCTATTATGTTACGAGTAACTATGCAGAGTAGCGATATGATGTATGGAATTGGAATGGGATTAATTGATTTTGCAACCATATTAGGGGCATTGTCAATCGGTTTCTTTGCTAAAAAGTTACAGATGAAAACATTATATAATTGGATGCTTATCATAGCTTTATTAGTAATGCCAGTGGCACTATCAGTTACACCGTTTATTCTTAATTTAGGATACTATCCACCATTTATCCTCTTTATACTTTCTTCTCTTCTAATCGCAATGATTATGACAATTGTATCCATCTATGTGATTACTGTAGTCCAAAAGAAAACACCAAATGAAAATCTAGGAAAAGTGATGGCATTTATAACAGCGGTATCTCAATGTATGGCACCAATTGGGCAAGTCGTATATGGTTTTATGTTTGAAGGATTCAGTACGAAAATTTATTTACCTATATTTGCTATTAGTTTCATAATGACAATAATAGCTATATTGACGAAGAAAATATTAAGAAATGAAGGGAACTAGCTTCATATGCTTAGAGTATTAGCGAAACCGAACTCTAATCAATTCTTCATCATTTATTTCAATTACAAATCTATATTCTTTGTCTAATAGCCAGTAATAAAAACTGACTGCATCAACGTCAACTAGTGATTGGAATACTTTATCAAGATTTGTACTTACTACAGGGATTTCATAGTTATCCCATATTATAAAAATCTGTTCGTCAAAATCTAGTTGGTTTGCTCTAATAAGGGAAATTAGTTGTTCTTTGTTCGAAGCTATGAATTGATTATCTATCTGTTCCCAATCTATTCTTCCCGAGACAGTTATAGGAAATGAATTCATTAAAATAGTAGCAATCTGCTGGCTTTTTTCTTGGGAGAAAATGAGAGTTTCGTTTCCTAGGGATTCAAGGCATTCACTAAACAAAGGGTTTGTATCATTTCTGTTTTTTGTTTTCAGTGCTCTTAACATTTGTCGCAATTTCCATTGTCTTGA
>NZ_JBNLYE010000257.1:0-5914 GCF_050172095.1 Bacillus sp. GMs2/2 | reverse complement strand
AAGGCAGATTCATCATCTAAAGGTACTTTAACGATTCATAAGTATGAACAAGAAAAAGATGGAGCGCAGGGACTAGAAGGTGACGGTTCTGCAAATCAAGAGGTGCCAAAAGATGTGAAACCATTAAAAGGTGTAACGTTTGAAGTGAAAAGGGTTGCTTCTTTTGAAAAAATTTCAAACGATGGGAAAATCGTAAAAGAAGACGTGAAACCTGTAATGGGAGCCACTCCAAATCAAGTAGTAACAGATGATAACGGACAAGTTGTATTAAAAGATCTTCCGCTAGGACGTTATGAGGTGAAAGAAGTGGCAGGACCTCCACATGTTAATCTAAATCCCAATACGTATACAGTGGATATCCCATTAACGAATAAAGAGGGTAAGGTGCTAAACTATGATGTTCACATGTATCCTAAAAATGAGGTTAAACGTGGTGCAGTGGATTTAATAAAAACTGGTGTAAATGAAAAAGCATTAGCAGGTGCAGTATTCTCTTTATTTAAAAAAGACGGTACAGAAGTGAAAAAAGAGTTAGTAACAGATGCTAATGGTCATATTCGCGTGCAAGGATTGGTGTATGGAGAATACTATTTCCAAGAAACAAAAGCTCCGAAAGGCTATGTAATAGATCCAACTAAACGTGAGTTTTTTGTTAAGAACTCGGGAACAATTAATGAAGATGGAACTATTACTTCTGGTACAGTAGTTAAATTAGAAGTGAAAAACTATGAAGAACCAATAATTGATAAAAAGATTAACGGAAAATTAGAAGCGTTACCAATCAATCCGTTAACTAATTATAATTATGATATTAAAACATTAATTCCAGAAGACATTAAGGAATATAAAAAATATGTGGTAACAGATACTTTGGATAATCGTTTAGTGATTCAAGGAAAGCCAATTGTGAAAATTGATGGAGCAGAAGTAAATGCAAGCATTGTAGAGATAGCTATAGAAGGTCAAAAAGTAACAGCTACAGTAAAAGATTTCACAAAATTAGATGGTAAAAAAGAATTTCATTTGCAAATTAAATCTCAAGTAAAAGAAGGAGTACCATCTGGTTCGGAAATTTTAAATACAGCAAAAATTGATTTTACAAATAAAAATGATGTAATTGGAGAAAAGGAATCTAAACCTGTAGTTGTTGTTCCGACAACTGGAATAATTGAGTTAACAAAAATTGATGGTGCTAATAAGAATAAATTAAAAGGTGCAGAGTTTGTACTTAAAGATAAAAATGGAAAAATAGTTGTTGTAGCAGGAAAAGAAGTAACAGGTGTATCAGATGAAAATGGTGTTATTAAATGGTCTAACATTCCATATGGAGACTATCAAATTTTTGAAACGAAAGCACCAACATATACAAAAGAAGATGGTACAAAAGCTTCTTATCAATTATTAAAAGATCCCATTGATGTAAAGATTAGCGAAAATAATCAAACGGTTAAATTAACGATTGAAAATAATAAAAGTGGATGGGTTCTTCCGGTAACGGGTGGCATAGGAACGACTCTTTTTACTGTAATAGGCCTTACGTTAATGGTTACAGCGGCATTTGTTTTCTTTAGAAAAAAGTTTGCTAATAATTAAGATTTTAGGAACATGTAACTATGGGAAAAGGGGAGAAGCAAAATGCTTCCCTCTTTTCGATATTTAAGCATATACAGAGGTGGAAATATGAAACGAAATCTTGTTTTGGGAGGTATTTTTTTATTTGGATTAGGTGTTTTTTTATATCCTACTATTAGTAATTGGTTGGCGACTCGTGCACATTATTCTGAGATTAGCTCTTACGATAAGAAGATCAAAGCGCTACAAAAGAAAGAAGTCGAACGTAGGGAAAAAGAAGCAGCCGAATATAATAAACAAGTTCACACTTCCACGAAAACATTTACTGATCCATTTTCTGAAAAAAAAAGTAATCATCAAGCATATGCTGATGCGTTAAATTTAGGAGATGTAATGGGGTATATTGAAATATCGAAAATTAATATAAAACTGCCAATCTATCAAGGGACATCTGAGGAAGTATTGAGCCGCGGGATAGGTCATTTAGATTTTTCTTCGCTCCCGATAGGTGGAGAAAATACGCACACTATTTTAACAGGGCATCGTGGTTTACCATCAGCAAAATTATTTACAGATTTAGATAAGTTGAGCGAAGGAGATCTCTTTTATATTCATTCTTTAGACAAAGTTCTTGCTTATAAAGTAGATCAAATTAAAGTAGTGTTACCACACGAAACGGACGATCTACAAATTGTAGAAAATAAAGATTATACAACTTTAATTACGTGTACGCCTTATGGAGTAAACACCAATAGATTGCTAGTTCGAGGTGTGCGTGTGGAGTTAAACGAGAATGAAAAACAAAAAGTGAGTACAGAGATATTTATATTTAATAAGTGGACTGTAATAGTTCCAATCCTATTGTTATGTGTGTTTCTAGTCGTAATTTATAAGAAAAGGTTAACTCGATAGAATGTATTTATTTATCCTGCATTAATGGACATTGGGACCGGAAATTCAGAGATAAGTAAAGAAGATGTATAGGGAATGAAGTAAATCCTCATTGATAAACATGTCATTTTATTCGACTATAAAAAAAATACGGTAAAGGTGGGAACAAAGGAATTGAGGCTACGATTAAAGCTGGTAAGTATTCATTTTATTGTTTTGTTAATGTTAAGTGTAAGTTTTGTCGTATATGTACCAAAAGAAGCATATGGATCCACGACAAACTTAGAAGGTCTAGGTGATATATCGCGTTATAATGCAGTTGTCTTTGGTAACCATAAAGCAATAGGTGGCGACATTGAAGGAGCAATTGCAGTTCAAGGTGATATGGATGCATCGGGGTATACAATTGTAGGTGCTGCAGCGGGAACATCTAATATAGTAGGTGAAAAATGGGTTGATGAGGGATATCCGTCCTTGTTATTGTCTGGAAAATTTAAGAAATCAAGAGAAGAATCTTTTATCATTCAAAACGGAATAGTCGTAATGACAAAAGAGAGTGATCCAGATCGCATCATACAATCTTCTTATGATCATATCGTTTATAAAGAAAAACTAGAAATTGACGCGAAATTTAATGAATTTCGCAATATAGTGAACCAAGTCAGTAAAAATGCTGGTCAATATAAAACGAATACCCCAATTCCAAATATGAGTTATGGAATCGGAAAAGATATAAACAATTCTAATATTTATGTTTCATCAGAATTGACAGGGAAAAACAATTTAGATATAAGAGATGTATTTTTACCGAGTGCTAAGGACAAAGATTTTATTGTTATGTATTCGGATGCAACAGAGGTTACATTTAAAAATGGGTCTATTCTATATGACACGAACAATATTGGAAGGGCTACAGATATAGTTCCTACATCACAACCATATTCTCCTAATTCCCCGTTTACTGAGCTATACGGGAAAGTGATTTGGGTTTTTCCAAATGCGAAAAAAATTACAACAGAGGGATATGGTGTCGTTGGGAGTGTGTTTGCTCCCAATGCTGTATTAGAAACAAAAGGCGGCTCGATTAATGGACAAGCATTTGTCGGCGCGGTACAACAAACTGGTGGATTTGAATTTCACAATTTCAAATTTAACTGGCAACATTGGAACAAGCCTAGTACAGGAAAAGTAAAAATAAAAAAGGTTGATAGTAATAATGATAATAAAAAATTGGTGGGAGCAAAGTTTAAAATTGAAGATTTAAATGGGAAAATAGTTGGAGAACTAGTAACAAATGAAGAAGGAGAAGCGATATCAAAAGACTTACCAATAGGAAACTATACTTTAGTGGAAAAAGAAGCACCTAAAGGTTACGAATTATCAAAAGATAAAATAGCTGTAAAAGTAGAGAAAGATGCAGAAGTAGAAATTAAAATAGGAAATAAGAAATTGCCAGATCCAATGGGAAAAATGAAGCTTGTGAAAGTAGACATAAGTGATAAAAATAAAAAACTAGCAGGGGCAAAGTTTCATATAGAAGATGCAAAAGGAAAAGTAGTTGGAGAGTTAATAACAGATGAAAAAGGAGAAATGATATCAAAGGACTTACCAATAGGAAACTATACCCTAGTGGAAATAGAGGCACCTAAAGGTTATGAATTATTAAAAGATAAAATAGCTGTAAAAATAGAAAAAGATACAGTAGTAGAAATTAAAATAGAAAATAAGAAATTGCCAGATCCGACTGGGCAATTTGAAATTGAAAAAGTTGATGATAAGGATAGTGAATTAAAGCTAAAAGGCGCTGTATTTCAAGTGTTAGATAAAGAAGGGAAAGAACTTAGTAGATTAATAACGGATGAAAAAGGAAAGGTAATTTCCAACCAATTAGCAATTGGTAAGTATACGATTAAAGAAATAAAAGCACCGAACGGATACATGTTACTTAGAGATCCAATAGAAATAGAAATTACAGAAGCAGTAAAGACACAAAAAATAACAGTGAAAAATGCGAAGAATAATTGGGTAATTCCTAATACTGGTGGGAGCGGAACAACAATTTTTTACGTAATTGGTATTATGCTAATGTTTGGTGTGCTATATTTCTGTAAGAAAAATCGTATATTATGAACTGATTTTATAGAGTTAGACAGATTGTTGCGTTAGAGAGTTTTTAGGGCATGAGTTCGGTATTGTACTGGACTCATGTTACTACATTTGTTGAAGGAGGAAGGATAATAGTAAACATAGAATATATTAATGAATTAAAATGTTTAAGAGGTGAACATGGTGGCAATAAAACAAGACGAAATTAAAGTAGTTGTCGGAGCTGGAGTGTTTAATAATAATCCAGGCTGGATTCAAACGCAAGAAGATGAACTTAACTTACTAGATAAAGCTACGTGGGAAGAAAGATTTGAATACAACTCTATTTCAGCTATTTTAGCTGAGCATGTATGGGAACACCTTACTTTTGAAGAAGGTGTAAGAGCAGCTGAAATCTGTTATGAATTTTTAAAACCATCTGGTCATATTCGGTGCGGAGTCCCTGATGCATTCTTTCAGGATGAGGTATATCAAAATATAGTTCAAATAGGGGGACCCGGTCCGAAAGATCATCCAGCAGCAAGTCATAAAATCGTTCATAATTATAAAACATTAACGAAAATGTTTGAAACTGCTGGATTCGAGGTAGTTTTACTTGAATATTGTGATGAAAATGGTCGGTTTTATTACAACGAATGGGATGCAAACGACGGTGTTATTTTCCGTTCGAAAAGGTATGATTCTAGAAATAAAGGCGATAAACTTGGTTTTCCATCGCTAATTGTCGATGCGATTAAGCGCTAATCATTCAACAAAAAAGGAGTTAATCCTATGATTTCATAAGTCGCAAATGCGGCTTTTTTATTTGTACGTAAATCTATATTTAATTTTCAATACTATATAACTCGATTTAGAAAATATTTAAGTTTTTCTCAGCGTCATTCGCTTTAAATTAACACTTCGTTGACATAAATATTTATTTTATATTTATATTCGTGTAAAATGAAATAAGAACATATATTCTATATAAGGAGGCAATCAAAATGATAGCTGAAATTGGGAAACTAACTGATGGATATATTGTAAAATTTGAACGTGAATTTCCATATACGGTAGAGGAAGTTTGGTCTGTATTAACAGAAAACAGTAAGCTGAAAAAATGGATGTCCAATTTACAGATTGAAAGCCTTAAAACGGGTGGAATAATAAAGTTCGACATGATGGACGGTTCATTCATAAATATTGATATTTTAGAGTGTCAACTAAACTCAGTACTTGAATTTACTTGGGATAAAGACCGTGTCCGATTTGAAATACATAAAGAGGAAAATGGTACTCTTTTACTTCTTAAAGAGTACATTCATGAATTAACAGATCATACACCGAGAGATGTAGCTGGTTGGCA
>NZ_JBNLYE010000256.1:0-5952 GCF_050172095.1 Bacillus sp. GMs2/2 | reverse complement strand
ATTGAGAGCCATGAAGAGGAAAGTGTGAAATTTTTAAAACGATTAATTCAAGAAAAGAGCGTATCTGGTGATGAAAGCGGTGCGCAGGCAATTGTGATTGAAAAATTACGTGAATTAGGTTTAGATCTCGATATATGGGAGCCCTCCTTTTCTAAAATGAAAGATCATCCTTATTTTGTATCACCCCGTACAAGTTTTTCAGATAGCCCAAATATTGTAGCAACTTTAAAAGGAAGTGGCGACGGGAAATCTATGATATTAAATGGGCATATTGATGTAGTTCCAGAAGGGGATGTGAATCAGTGGGAACATCACCCTTATAGCGGTGAGAAAATAGGGAATCGTATATATGGCCGTGGAACGACGGATATGAAGGGCGGAAATGTCGCACTTATGCTTGCGATGGAAGCGATCATTGCATCTAATATTGAATTAAAAGGAGACATCTATTTTCAAAGTGTAATAGAAGAGGAAAGTGGTGGAGCAGGGACATTAGCAACTATATTACGAGGATATAAAGCAGATGGTGTCATTATTCCAGAGCCTACTAATATGAAGTTTTTCCCGAAACAACAAGGTTCCATGTGGTTTCGTCTACGTGTAAAAGGGAAAGCTGCACACGGTGGAACGCGCTATGAAGGGGTTAGTGCAATTGAAAAAAGCATGTTTGTTATAGAACATGTAAGAAAGCTAGAGGAGAAAAGAAATAGTCGAATTACAGATCCGTTATTTAAAGGAATTCCAATTCCAATTCCAATTAACATTGGCAAAATTGAAGGAGGGAGTTGGCCAAGTTCTGTTCCCGATGAATTAATTTTAGAAGGAAGATGCGGTGTTGCGCCGAATGAGACTATAGAGGCGGCAAAAGAAGAGTTTGAGAATTGGATTGTTGAATTAAATGATGTGGACAATTGGTTTGTTGAAAATCCGGTAGAAGTAGAATGGTTTGGAGCGAGATGGGTTCCTGGTGAATTAGAAGAAAATCATGAACTCATTACAACACTTCATCATAACTTTGTTGAAATCGAAGGGAACGAACCAATTATTGAAGCATCTCCGTGGGGGACTGATGGAGGTTTATTTACACAAATTGCAAACGTACCAACAATAGTATTTGGTCCAGGAGAGACGAAAGTAGCACACTATCCAAACGAATATATAGAAGTTGATAAAATGATAGCTGCCGCAAAAATTATTGCATGTACATTACTAGATTGGTGTGAGGTGAAAAAATGAAATACTATGAATCTTTTAGAGAACAGACGAATTGTTATACAGTAGAAGGCGTTTTAGATTATTTTAATAAACGTATCCGGGTAGATCACTATACAGGAAATGTTGAAAGTATTATACAGACAATTGACGAACTAGCAGAGAAACATTCTTTCACTAAATGTATTATTAAAGGAAAGGGAGAGCATGTTTCAACATGGCTCTCTTTCGGTTTTTTGTTGGAAGCAACGATACCTCATTATTTTCAAGGACACGATGCATACTTTTTTGTGAAATATAATAATGATCAAAGACGAAATAGTATGCATTGGACTGAGGAAGATACTATATTAAGCGGTGTAAAAGGAAAAGAAATAAAAGAAAAAGTAGTTCCAGAGAAATTTTTGCTGAGAAAAGCGACTGAAGAAGATGCAGAAGAATTAGCAACTGTCTTCGGAAAAGTATTTGAAGTGTATCCGACACCTTTAAATGAAGCGAGTTATGTATTACAGACGATGAAAGAAGACGATACAATTTACTACGTGTATGAATTTGAGGGGAAAATTATTAGTACAGCATCTGCAGAAATGAACATAAAGGAAGGGAATGCAGAATTAACGAATTGTGCTACTTTACCTGAATATCGTAAACATGGATTTATGAAAAGTTTACTAATTAAATTAGAGGAAGAGCTTCGAGAAAGATCTATTTTCTGCTCCTATACAATTGCTCGATCCCTTTCTTTCGGAATGAATGCTGCCTTTCATCAATTAGGCTATACGTATACAGGAAGACTGGCGAATAATTGCTACATTTTCGATAAGTTGGAAGATATGAATATATGGGTGAAAGATCTATCTAGTTATTCGAAAGCAGTAAAACTTCCGTCTCAAAATTTGGTTGTAAAGCAAAACAGTTAGGTGGAGCTGGGTGTTCGAAAAGCTGTACTAATTAGAGTTTCGAGTTATCTAATTAAAATATAAAATTGGTCAAAATTATAGAACGGAATCGTCATGCTTACAATCGCACATAGGTGTGCCGAAAATCCGGCATGTAATTGCCGGATTTTCGGCAAGAGGGGGGATGACATTGCTAGCAGTTTCGACACAAGAAGTCATTGAAGCGATTTTGGGCAGTATTGATGAGGCTATACACGCTGTAGATGAAAATGGAATTACAATATTTTATAATTCTGTAGCTGCAAAACACGATGGATCCAAGATTGAAAAAGTGTTAGGGAAACATCTGTTAGAAGCGTTCCCGTCTTTATCAAGGGAAACGAGTACATTGATGAAAGTACTAGATACAAAAAAACCTATCGTACATCAGGTACAACATTATCAAAATTTAAATGGTGAAGATGTTTGTACAGTAAATACGACGTTACCTATTTTTATAGATGGTAATATTGCTGGGGCTGTTGAAATTGCAAAGGATTACTCTACAATTCAAAAACTTACTGACACAATTGTTGACTTACAGTCGAAAATAAAGCGATCATCTAGAAAAAAAGTGATTAAAAAGCACGCTGCATTTGAGACGATAGTGACAAATGATACGCGGTTTAAACAGACGAAAGAGTTAGCACAAAAAGTAGCACCAACAGACGCGAATGTTTTAATATATGGTGAAACAGGAACAGGAAAAGAACTGTTTGTACAAGCAATTCATGAAGCTTCTAAAAGAAAAAACAAGCCATTTATTGCACAAAACTGTGCAGCTTTACCAGAGTCGCTATTAGAAAGTTTATTGTTTGGAACGACAAAAGGAAGCTATACGGGAGCGATTGAAAGAGCTGGGCTATTTGAACTTGTTGATGGTGGTACATTATTTTTAGATGAACTGAATTCAATGCCTCTTGATTTGCAGGCAAAAATGTTACGAGTGTTAGAAGATGGAGTCATTAGAAGAATTGGTGATAATAAGACGAGAAAAGTAGATGTTCGTGTTATTACCGCAATGAACCAGCCTCCAGAAATATGTTTACGAGAGAATAAAATTCGCACTGATTTATATTATCGCTTAAACGTATTTTCATTATATATCCCACCGCTTCGTGAAAGAACTGAGGATGTACTATTATTAGCATCTTATTTTTTGAAAGAATATAATAAAAGTTATAAAAAAGGTGTACTTCAAATTGATGAGGAAGCGAAAGATAGACTGCAAGCTTATCAGTGGCCTGGAAATGTCCGGGAGTTAAAACATACGATTGAACATGCTGTTATTATTGCAGAAGGGAATACATTAACAGCCAATTGTTTACCACGTACATTTCGGAAAGAGAAGTTTTCGAAGAAGAAGGGTATAATGCCACTTAGAGAAGCACTTCATCAAACAGAAAAAGAATTAATAGATCAAGCGTTGATTGAAACGGAAGGGAATATATTACAAGCCGCAAAAATGTTGGGTATCCCTCGTCAAACGCTTCAATATAAACTGAGCAAGTACGACAAAACCGCCGAATAATCGGCGGTTTTTGTGTGTTTGCACGAATAAAAGAGCGTTTACATATATAAAAAGTAATGAATATGATGTTAAGTATTGATTTCATACAACGCTTAAAAATATTTTTTTGCTTATGTAATAGGGTTCTCCGCACATTTACTTATCAACAATGTAAAGTTGGCATAACTATTGCTTATATAAAGGATGAGCGTATAAAAAGGGGGAATAGCAATGTTACATGATGTATACAAACCAAATCGTCACTGGAAGGATATCGAATTATGGAAAGATGTTACTGAAGAGCAATGGAATGATTGGGTTTGGCAATTAACGAATACGATCAAAACGTTAGATGACTTAAGAAAAGTGATTAACTTAACACCTGAAGAAGAAGAGGGCGTTAAAATTTCAACGAAAACGATCCCGTTAAACATTACACCGTACTATGCTTGGCTAATGAATCCTGATGATCCACGCTGTCCGATTCGGATGCAATCAGTACCGATTTCGGAAGAGTTATATAAAACAAAATATGATTTAGAAGACCCACTTCACGAAGACGAAGATTCACCAGTTCCAGGGCTAACACATCGTTATCCGGACCGTGTACTATTCTTAGTAACAAATCAATGTTCTATGTATTGTCGTTACTGTACACGTCGTCGTTTTAGTGGACAAATTGGAATGGGTGTACCGAAGAAACAATTAGATGATGCAATTGCTTATATTCGTGAAACGCCACAAGTACGAGATGTATTAATCTCCGGTGGTGACGGACTTCTAATTAACGATAAAATTTTAGAATATGTATTAAAAAATTTACGAGAGATTCCGCATGTTGAGATTATTCGTATCGGAACGAGAGCACCAGTAGTATTCCCACAACGTATTACAGAAAACTTATGTAACATTATTAAAAAATACCATCCAGTATGGTTAAATACACATTTCAATACATCTATTGAAATTACTGAAGAATCGAAAAAGGCATGTGAAATGTTAGCGAATGCTGGTGTTCCAGTCGGAAACCAAGCAGTAATTTTAGCTGGTATTAACGACAGCGTTCCAATTATGAAAAAACTTATGCATGACTTAGTAAAAATCCGTGTACGTCCATACTACATTTATCAATGTGACTTATCTGAAGGTATCGGTCACTTCCGTGCACCAGTATCTAAAGGTCTTGAAATTATTGAAGGTTTACGTGGACACACATCTGGTTATGCTGTTCCGACATTCGTTGTTGATGCGCCAGGCGGAGGCGGTAAAATTGCACTTCAACCAAACTATTTAATCTCACAAAGTGCAGATAAAGTTGTACTTCGTAACTTTGAAGGTGTTATTACGACGTATCCAGAGCCAGAGAGCTATATTCCAGGAAGAGCGGAAGGATACTTTAAAGAGATTTATCCGAACTACGAAGAAAAACGTTCAGATGTTGGTATCGCAGGTCTTATGAGCGATAAGAAATTTAACCTCGTTCCAGACGACTTACAGCGTATGAACCGTCGTAAAGACTACGAAGATAATGATACTCATGCATCTTTAAAAGATAAACGTGATAAGCGCGATCAATTAAAAGATAAAAAATATCAAGCACAAATGGCTAAGTTAGAAGAAAACGACAAAAAAACTGAGGGTGATGCAGTATGAATTGTATGTGGTGTGACAGTACAGAAGCGAAAGAAAGCTTGAATACTGTATATTGGGAATTACCAGATGGTACGAAAGCCATTGAAATCCAAGAGACACCATGTATTTCTTGTTCCTCGTGTGGGATGGACTATCAATCAGACCATACAGTAAAAGAAATTGAAGATCAATTATTCTTAATTTACACGAAAGATTTACCAAAACAACTAACATATGAAGAATTAATGGGAAGACCGCGTCTATTAAAAAGAAATTATTTCGACTTTTAACCAGCTTTTATGCTGGTTTTTTTCTTTTTTGCCTTGTATAATGTACCCAAGTTAGAAAGGTAGGGAATATTTTTGAAAAAGACATTTTACCATTATATGATGAAGCATCGTGCAGCTTTATTTAGAAATGAAATTTCAGATTTAGCAGAGGCGATGTATGATGATTTAAGTTTTCCGAAGCAATCTGAAGACTATGATGAAATTAGTTCATACTTAGAGTTGAGCGGAATGCTAGAAAGTATGTCTATATTTGATGAAGCCTGGGATTTATACATACAAGATAGATAAAAACTATTTGAAAACATACAGAATACATTACTTTATTTAAAGTGAAGTATTCTGTATGTTTTTTTATTATGAAATTTGTTGA
>NZ_JBNLYE010000255.1:0-5963 GCF_050172095.1 Bacillus sp. GMs2/2 | reverse complement strand
GTACTAGTTATATTCAGATTATCAGGGGGCTGTTCAATATTACTATATAAGTACAACTGATAATACAATTAGGGTGTTTTTGCCCATCCCCCCGAAAAAGGAGAATAATACAAAATATACCAATTGAACACTGGATAGATTGGGATTCAGCCGAGATACGTGTAAAAACGGATTATAGTTTCTTCAGTAGTTTTTCAAGTGAAAATGCTTACATCACGATAAACAAAAAGCCAATTTCCTGCATGTGAGGGAAATTGGCTTTTTGCTCATAATTTACGAATAGGACTAGTAAGAGAGATAATAACTTCAATGACCTTTGTAGTTGATGCCAAAATAAATATTGCAACCGGATTAAAATCGGAAATTAATCCACCTACTAGTGCTCCTAATGGCATAGCCAAACGAGTAAGCACACGTGAAAATCCTAAAACTCTTCCCTGCATATTGGTGGGGACTGTTTCCTGTCGGACGGATGCTACAATAGTATTCCAGGCTATATTACAAATCATAGCAAGACCAAATGAAATGCCCGGCGCAAGCCAATATTCACTCCATATTGCATAGGTCAATCCAATTGCTCCCACAGCAAGAAGGGTTGAAATAAGGATTCCCCTTCGAAAGCGTTGTTCAAGTGGAATAACAATGATACTTCCTAAAAGACCACCTACCCCAATTAAAGTATAATTAATCCCACTTTCTTCAGCAGATAGATTTAATGTAGAAAGTAAATAATACATAAGCCCACCTAATACAGCGCTAGCGCCAAAGTTTCCCACCATTGCTTGAAGAGATAAAGCAAGGTTAAGGCGATCATTCATTAACCATTTTAGCCCTTCTCTCATATCATTCCTTATAGTTTGCAATGGCGTTTTTGCTCTATCTGTAGGTTTCTTCTTTTCTAATTTTGGCAATAGTAATACAGCAACTAGAGTAGACATAAAAGAGATAGCATTTATCCAGAGGGCATTAATCCCACCCATTAAAGCAATTATAATACCGGCTAATGTGGGCCCTGCTAAACTAGCAATTTGATTAACCATTTGGTATGCGGAATTGGCTCGTGTTAACGATGGACCTGCAATTTGTGGAATTACTGTAATAGTCGCTACGTCAAATAACATCGATAGTACGGCTAAAATAAAAGAAATAGCATATAGATGCCATAGTTGAAGTACGCTCAAGTTATACAGGAGAGGAATTAAGGATACTAAAATAATACATCCTGCATCAGCAACCCACATTAATTTCCGCCGATCAAAACGATCCACTACTACTCCTACGATTGGACCAAATAAAACAATAGGTAACACACCGATAGCAAAAAGTGAACTCATAATTATTGCTGATCCAGTTAACTTATAGGCAATCCAAGGAAGAGCAAACGTATAAAGGGAATCACCTATCCTGGAAATCAGTAAACCAAAAATAAAAATCACGTAGGTACTAGGAAAATGTGTAGTTTTTGAAACTAGATTTCTGCTTTGTGCATTCGGTTTCAACGATGAGTTAAAGTTTGTTTCTTTCTTCATTATCGACTCTAATTTACCTCCTTTTTTAGTAGCAAAACTTATATTAACTGGCAGTAAGCCCCTTACTTATCAAATATTTAATAAAGTATAAAATTCTTTAAAATACAAAGGTATCCCTTCTTTTAATCAATTATTCATTTTGCTGTAAGTGCCTCTTTATGCTAAGTTAACGTTTGTCACAATATAAAACTTCTACCTTTTTGTTACGTTGATTGTTTATAAATTGGTATTTTATGTATTATACCTTCTTTTCGAGGGATGGGAAAAACAACCAATTATTGATTTGTGTCTCTCGGATTTTCCAGAAATTTTCGCTATCCATAAAGGGTTTAGTGATAAAGAAATTAAAAAATTTACAAATGGAACTTATAAGTCTAAATAAATAACAAAGTAATGGAGGAATGAAGAATGAAGAATGAAGAATGAAGATTGCTGTATCTGAGTGGAAAGCGTTGAAAAAAGAGACAAAGTTAAAGCTATTGCGTTATGCGATGTTAGAAAGCAAGTATAAGTATGCAAAATAAAAGCTCTTCATTTGCAAAAAGCAAACAAAGAGCAAAGTCATGAGTGACCGTCGAGGAAAGAAATTGGCAGATTTCTTTCCTCTATATTTTAACATATTAAAAGTTGTAGAGAAAAGGGGGATGTAGAATGGAAGAAGGGCGTATTTCCTTTCAGCAAGGGTTTAAAGAGTTTCTTATTATGATTGTCTATTTTTGGTTCATTATGTTTCTCATGTATGGTGAAAGCCTGTTACAATAGTCAAGAATAACTTGGGTACAAATTAATAATGAAATGGGGAAAGATAATAGATGAAAGCAACCGGAATGACTAGAAAAGTAGATGAATTAGGACGTGTAGTACTTCCAAAGGAACTTAGAAATACACTTGGTATTAAAGAAAAATCACCATTAGAGATTTTTGTAGAAGGGGAAGATATTATTTTACAGAAGTATCAGCCTGGTGGTGTTTGTGCATTAACAGGAGAAGTGTCAAATCGTAACAAGGCATTAGCAAATGGTAAGATCACATTAAGTCTAGAAGGTGCAGAACTATTAATAAAAGAAATAGAACAGTATCTTGTAAAATAAGTGCTCCTTTCAAGGGGCTTTTTTAGTAAAGATATTTAAAATTTCACGTACCGTAATATTTAATAAAAAACAAGATACATAATCAATAGTCTACATTGAATTTTATGTTGAACTCATCTGCTAAATGGAGTCCCTTCTCTTTTGTCCAGAATCCTGTAGGCGTTTTTTTAATTCCCACTCTTTAAAACGATTTGGATATAATTCATTCAACATATGATAAGGACGACTACCCCAAAATTATAGCGCATTTAACATAGCAAATGGACTTGATTTCCAAAACTTTATACAAGGAGTTTGGAGTCGATGTTTTAACAACCATTTTTGTGAATATACATCTATTAACTCTTCACTAGACAAGTAAACGGACCTTTATTTAATACTTAAATTATCATTCCGATTTTTACCACAAATTCTTTTTAATTGTATAGTAGGTGAGAATTTTCTGTACTTATTTCGTTTTAGCTTCCATACTTTATGTATGTAGTGCATTCTTATCAATTTTCCCCATTACTTTAACTCGTAGGGGCATTAACTTTAGAACTCTGCTAATGGATAAGCAAGTTAATAATTATACTTGAAAATGGAGTGATACGATGAATAAGACGTATGATGTCATCATTACCGGTGCTAGATGTGCTGGCTCTACCCTGGCAATTTATCTTGCTAAGGCAGGTTTCCATGTGTTGTTAGTGGACCGAGCGAATTTTCCAAGGGACACATTATCAACCCATACCTTTTTCAATAATACTGTCGCTCTTCTTCGAGAAACCGGTGTCCTGGACAAGTTATTGGAAACAAAAGTACCGCCGGTACGGGATATTAAATTTCAATTTGAGGATACCGTGATAGAAGGTCTCATCCCTGAGGTTTACGGAGAGGAAAGTTGTTATTGTATTAGAAGAACTTATCTCGATCATATTCTACTTGAACAAGCCAAATCCCAAATGAATGTAACTGTTTTAGAAGGATTTCGTGTGACGGATGTCATCCGTGATGACGAAACAGTGATAGGCGTGAAAGGTTTAGACGGCGACAACGAGAAACAAGAATTTTTAGCTCGCCTGGTAGTCGGGGCAGACGGCCGATCCTCTATTATTCGCAAGCTGGTAAAAAGTGAACTCAAAATAAGTATTCCGGCAACAGTCGGCATCTATTTCGGGTATTTCTCTGGATTTCGCCACGATAATGTCCCTAAATTTGAAGTATACAAGATAAAAGATAACACAGCCATTCTCTTTCCGACGAATGATGATTTATATGTAATTGTCGGCATTTTCCCATTAGAAAATAAGGAATTGATAGAACGGTTGAAATTAAATCCGGAAAGCTGTCTACGCAATTTCTTTACAGATAACTTTCCGAATACAACAATTGGGGCGCGCTTGAAAAATGCAGAACTAGTAGAACCGATCAAAGGCATTCTCGGATATGATAATTACTGGTATAAAGGAATGGGAAAAGGATGGGCGTTGGTTGGAGATGCAGTTTGTTTTAAAGATCCTGGCATGGCGCAGGGTATCCATGATGCTATATGTGGAGCACGTATATTATCCAATATTCTATCAAAATATAAGGGACAATCCGATCAATCAAATCAAATGTCTGAAGAATATCAAAAGGCAATAGAAGATGAGTTTATGGTTCGGTTTCACATGGGATGCCAAATTTCGAAGAATGAACGCATATCTGAACAACAGGATGCTGTCAACAAGCTAATCAGTTCCCATCCAGAGGCTATAGATAAGTTTTTAGGGATTTACAATTATGCAAACGAGCCCGCTGCTTTAGAAAAAGAACTCGCACGAATTATGCAATCGATCTAGCAATGATTTTAGAGATTAAGTGATTTAAGGGGTAGCACGCACATTTTAACTTTTTTATACGCTAAGGGATTCTCAAAACTCAATAACACGATTTGAATTGAGTTTTGATTTAAGGATGAGTTTTGAGACACTATTTAGGCTCTTTTCAGCACCTTTTACATTGGAACGCACTTGTCTCAAATACATACGTTTTTGAGATCAGATGATTCTCTTAGAGTAGTAAAATCAACGTTTTTTCATGTTGAATTTTGCTTAGCGTATATTTTCGTTAAAATGTTGGTGATACGCCAATAAGAACAACTGTATATTGTAGGGTGGGCGGTTACGACTGTCCTTTTCTCATTTAATGAGGAAAGGAGGTGTAGCCAATGGATCTATTTCTTCAAATAGTATTAGAGGTAATTAAGACGATCGTACGAGAACTTATAGTTTTCGTGGTTAAGAAAATTACTTCTAAAAATAAAAAGAAGAAGACCACCCGTCAGCCTCGCAAGCGTGGGAAGTCTTCTAAATCTAAAAAGTAGTATTTAGTCGCAACCACTCACCTTGCGGTAGCGGTTACTTGAAGAGATGTTAGCGCATCTCTTCTTTTATTATATACATACTGTATTACTGTAATACTAATACAGTAATTATATCAAATGCACATAAAAAATCAATGCGTACGTAATGGATATAATGGACAAAAGAAAAGACACCCTAAGGTGCCTTCCTCCGACTTGAACCATCTTAATTTTAATAATATGTATTGGACGCCAATCCAAATATTATTTTACCACGTTAAGTAATGTTAGTCATTGAGAAATTTGGTATACCTCTTTATTTAAACGTAAAAAGTCCTAGAGGGGCTAGGACTTCTTAACAGAATGAAAATGATTCAAAAAAAGGACTTTTATAACGTAACATATGAATGTTTCATAAATGTATCGTAGAAGTGAACAAAATCTATATTTTATCGACGTTTGTTTCTTATGTAAGAAGCAATATGATCATAATCTCCATTGATGAATTTTTCATTAATACCCATAAAATCAAGCTCTTCAAGAATTTTTTCTTTATTGTTAATGATAATGATTTTATCTGACCAGATCCTTTGTCGAGGTAACATAGGAGTTTTAATAATTCCAGCTATATAGTTTAAATAAGTTTGATATATAAATAAACCTTGTTGGTTACGCCCGCGATCAAAACTTAAGATCGGTGCATATTTGAACATTGGCATTATTTTGTCGAACCAATAAATATGCTCAGTGTCATCTAATACGTTTTTTAAGAAAGATTAAAGAATAGCTAGATATAAAAACACTTCATCACAAACATCTTCTATTTGATTGTATATCTGTTGTAGTTTTTCGTTATGTTCATTAATTTTATGAACATAAGAATAGAAAATAATATTGTTAAATGTGCCTTCAGGTACTGAAACTTTAGGGATTTGTTATTCGCTTGCTATATTTTTAAAATAGGCATGATATTCTTCGGTTAATTCCTTTAAATATTGGTAGAATTTCTGTGGATCC
>NZ_JBNLYE010000254.1:0-5964 GCF_050172095.1 Bacillus sp. GMs2/2 | reverse complement strand
ATTTTTGTATAGCGATTTATATTTGGGAAGTTCTATTCGGTTAACGGATAGAACTTTTTTGTAATTAAATGGGTATTTACAAACCTTTTGTATCAGTGTATTATTTAACTAGTACACCGATACAAAAGGAGGGAAGAAATGAAAATAGAGTTTTCTCCAAATACACCAATTTACATTCAGGTAATGGAATACATAAAAAAAGAAATCGTAACAGGACATTTATTGCCTGGTGATAAAATTCCCTCTGTCCGTGAATTAGCGAGTGAATTACAAGTTAATCCAAATACGATTCAGCGTACATTTCAAGAGCTAGAACGGGATGGAGTTGTTGTAACACGTAGAGGAATGGGACGGTATGTAACGAATGAAGGGGAGAAAATTATGGAGCTGCGAAAAGAGATGGCGAAAGAATTACTTCATTCTTTTATAGATGGAATGGACAATTTAGGTTTTTCAGAAGAAGAAATTCTTACAATTCTTCGTTCTTCATTACATGATAAGAGGGAGGAGAGCCAATGACAGAGCTATTGAAAATAGAAAACTTATGGAAGAGATACGGATTAAAAGCAGTGATCCGTGAATTAAACATAGAGATTACGGAAGGGAAAATCGTTGGGCTTGTTGGAGATAACGGGAGCGGGAAAACGACGTTATTGAAAATGATTGCAGGCTTGCAACACCCTTCTGAAGGTAGTATTACAATAGACGGTAAAAAGGTAGGATTACAGACGAAAGAAATCGTTTCATTTATGTCCGATAAGCCAGTCTTTGATGATTGGATGACTGTAAAAGACGCTTTATTTTTTTACCGAGATTTTTATAAAGACTTCGATATTCAAAAAGCGGTAGATACGATTGCAGAATTTAAAATACCGTTAGAAGAAAAAATTACAGCATTGTCAAAAGGTATGGTTGAGAAGCTGCAGATTATTTTAACGTTTTCTCGAAAAGTGAAGCTATACGTACTGGATGAGCCGTTGGGCGGGATAGATCCTCTTTCTAGAGAACATGTATTGGATCTAATTCTACAGTTCTATAGGGAAGATTGTACGATATTAATTTCCACTCACTTAATAAATGAAATTGAAAATATTTTTGATGAAGTGATCTTTTTAAAAGATGGAGAAATGGTTCTATATGAAAATGTAGAAGAAATTCGTTTTCAGAGAGGAAAAGCAGTTCATGAATTGTTTAAGGAGGTGTTTAGTAAGTGAAGTCAGTACTTTCCTATTTATGGAATGTAAATAAGAAAAGATATATTGTTACTTTTTTACTCTTTGTGCTAATTGAAGCTGTGTTATTTTCACAAATGATTGTAAGAAAAAGTGATGCGGCTATCAGTAGACAAGAGGGTATATTTGGAATCATTATGATTATATTTTTCTTTTATATTGTTTATATGTTTATACAAACAATGAAATCATATTCACGCTTACTGACTAATCCAATGTTACGACTTACAGCAATATCTGGGAAACAATATGTAATTTCTATGCTTATTTTCTCATTTATTGCAATGGCTATATGGTATGGGATATGTGGAATTCTTTTCTACGTAAGTTATGTATTAGCTTTTCCTACGACTTCTGTATATGTAGAGGCAAAAGAGATTATGCAAGTAGGCATAATTAATAATTTAATATATATGATAAGTGATTTATTTGAGTTTTTGTTTAGTGTGTTACAAATCATATTAGTAATTACTCTAGTTAAGTTACTTACGAAAAAGAAAAAGGCGCAAAATATACTAATTGTTATTATTTTTCTAGTAATAAATATAGCGATTACTTTAGCGACAACCTTGCTAGGAAAATTAGCTCCAGCTTTCCAAGTATTGCGAAGAGTAGAATATCATAGTGAAAGCAAGAGTCTATTTATTAATATGTTTCAAGAAAATGGATTTAACATTTTTAATATAAGTTTCATGGTAATGGTTAGTGCTCTAATAATATATGTAATTGCTTATATTATCGATAAAAAACTAGAAGTCTAAAGGAGGAATCAGCATTGGGAAACGTAGTAGTAAAGTTAGAGAATGTTCGAAAAAAGATTGGTGGAACGGAAATTATTCGTGGTTTATCATTTGAGGTTCGTGAAGGAGAAGTATACGGTTTCCTTGGACCGAACGGTAGCGGTAAGACGACGACGATCCGTATGATGACAGGTCTTATTTCAATGACAGAGGGCGATATTACAATTTGTGGACATAGTATTCGCTCGGAGCGTGAAAAGGCACTAGAGCAAATTGGAGCGATTGTAGAAAATCCTGAACTATATGATTATATGACAGGAATGCAAAACTTAAAGCATTTTGCGAACATGGCCATTACACCAATTAGTAAAGAGCGCATTGCTGAGATTGTCAAGCTTGTTGAATTAGAGCATGCGATTCATAAAAAGGTGAAAACATATTCACTTGGTATGAAACAACGTTTAGGAATTGCACAGGCATTACTTCATCAGCCGAAAATCTTAATTTTAGATGAGCCGACAAATGGATTAGATCCAGCTGGTATTCGCCAAATTCGTGATTATTTACAACGTTTAGCGAAAGAAGAGAATATTGCTGTAATCGTATCAAGTCACTTATTGAGTGAAATTGAATTAATGTGTGATCGCGTCGTTATTATTAAACAAGGTGAGTTTGTACAAGAGTACAACTTACATGAAAAAGTGAAACATGATGAGGCAGCCGTTGTAGCGTTTGAAGTAGGTGAAGTTCAGAAAGCAAATGAAATCATTAAAGGTAAAGCAAAAGGGAATGTAATTGTAGCATCTGTAACAAAAGACAACATTCCGCAACTTGTAAAAAAACTTGTTCATGCTGATGTGCTTGTATATGGCGTTACTGTTCAAAATAAAACGTTAGAGGATGAGTTCTTAGCGATTACTGGGGGAGTGAAAGCGTAATGTTTAAATTAATTCAAAATGAATTTTTAAAGTTGCATGCGAAAAAAGGTATGTATATTTTAATTGGTGTCATTGCGGCACTCGAAATTTTAGGTACTTTAGCAATGTTGAAGTGGGGAAAAGGTGATGAGTTTAAGGGGTCATATTTAGATTATGCAAACTCAGAGATTGGCTTAATTGTTTTATTTACAACGATTTTTGGGATTACACTTGCTGCCCGTACTCTTACTGATGAGTTCCAAAAAGGTACAATTAAACAATTGTTAATCCGTCCAAGAAAAAGACTTGCAGTTTTATTTTCTAAATATATTACAGTGTTATTAGCAATGTTATTTATCGTATTAGCTGGTATGCTAATTGCAATGATTATTGGCGGTATTGTAATGGATGGTAGTAAAACAGAATTAACGTTAGGAATCGTAATGAAGTCAACTTTATATCAACTACTTTCACCGTTCTTTTTTGCAACACTTTCATTTTTCCTAGCAAATGTCTTTAGAAAATCTGTATTACCATTAATTATTACGATGTTCCTATTCTTCTTACAAGGTGCAATTAATATGGTATTAATAATGTTTGCAAAAGGTGTAGCGAAGTTTGTAGTATTCAACCATTTGGATTTAAGAGCTTACGATAGTAATAAATTAATCAATGGTGGAATGGAACCAACATTTACAGAATTTACGTTTACAACTTCATTATTACTTGTAGTTGCATACTTTGTTGTGTTACTTGTAGCATCAAGTGCATTATTCCAAAAACGTGACGTATTATAATAAAAGAAATCCCCGCTTGTAAAAACGGGGATTTTTATTACATAAAATTCACTTAGATTGCAACAAGTATGCAATTTTTCGGTGGAGAAGAAAGTGGTACAATCTCAATTACTGAATTACAAGCGCAAAGTAATTTATGGATTGGTATTGGTCTTACAGTTGTTGGATTACTTTGGTTAATTCCTTATGTTTGGAAACAATGGCGTACAGTAAAAGAAGTTGGCGTGCCACGAGTACGTTTTATAAATGAGCAAAAAGTAGTGAGTTCATCACAAGAAAATGAAGTGTATAGTCAAGTGATCGTAACCGATAGATTGATGGCCATAGAGTTACCAGATGAGGCTGTAAATAAGCTTCGGTTAGAAGAAAATGATTATGTAACAGTATCTGTAGAAGAAGATAAAATCGTTATAAAGAAAGCACATAATAGATAATTAAAAAGTAGCTCCTTAGGAGCTACTTTTTAATTTGTAATAATTTCTACACGAAAATTATTACCGTTCTTTACATATTTAATATCTGTAACAGTGCGGACCGTCTTTAAAATCTCCACTTTTTCACCAATTCGTGGGATGGTTGGAACATTGTCCCAAATACCAAGCAAGTCATCTAATTGTGCCGTTTTTTCATAAAACCAGATTTTCAATGTAAAGCCCCTTTCTCGAACCTTATGTATTTTAATACATAATATATTATTTTTATTCTTATTGTAAGGGGTTTTTTTGTATTTTATGAATAAAAATAAATTAATCTTCTGGGAAGATATGTTCAATATCAGGAGTAAGAGATACTTCTGATAATACGATATGAGAAACGGTCGTTGCATATGAAGAAACATCATTGATAAATTCTTCCAGTTCAACGAGTGAAGGAACAGAAATTTTTACAATGTAGCATAAGCTTCCTGTTACTCGGTAACAAAAACTTGCAGATGGATAAGATTGAATAAACTGTTGCATACGTGTTGTATCACCATTTTTTAAAGTGATTTCTAAAATACAATCTAAAACGAGTCCTGCTTTTTTATAATCAATATCGATTGTGTATTTTTGAATAACACCTTCGCTTTCGAGCTTACGAACACGTTCTGAAGTAGATGGAGCAGATAAGTTTACTCGTTTCGCCAATTCACGCATCGAAAGGCGACTATCATTATATAATTCATTTAAAATTTTCCGATCAACACGGTCTAATTGCATTTGTAAATATACCTCCAGTAAAATAATGATTTTTGTAAAGGGAAAATATAAATTAAGATTCATATGAAATGTAAAGTGAACGTTATTTATTTTACAATAAAACAGAAGGAAATAGGAGGGGAAATGATGGAGAGAATTTCATTATCAAATGTAGGAGATACAAAGTTTCAAAAGTTATTAGGGCATAATTCGGATATATTACATTCGTGGAGTACGTTAGAAGATACACTGTACAATAAAGGAACTCTTTCAGCAGAGTTGAAGGAGCAAGTGAGAAGAACATTAGCGTATGGGAATGAATGTCCGTACTGTATGGCAAAAGGAAGACCTGATGATATGCAAAAGGCAGAGGAGATTGGTGTAGCCGTTACTTTTGCGCATACATTTGTTCATGACCGAAAAGCAATAGATGATACTATGTTTCACGTATTAAAACAATATTGGACAGAAAAAGAAATTGTAGAGCTTTGCGCCTATGTTTGCTTTATTACTGCGTCACAACAACTTGGTTTTCTATTTCAATTACAGCCAAATTAAGGGGGAAATGATGACAAATCAAATAGCACTTATCATAATCGATGTACAAAAGGCATTTCAATTACCAGATTGGGGCGAGAGAAATAATATTTTTGCTGAAGAAAACATGAGAATTTTATTAGAAGAATGGAGAAAAAGGGAACGACCAGTTTTTCATATTCAACATGTAAATAAAGAAAATGCTCAGTCAATGTTTTATGAGAGAGCGGAAACGGTAAACTTTAAAGAAGAAGTGCAACCACTACTTGGTGAAGTGGTTATTCAGAAATTCGTTAACAGCGCGTTCATTGGGACAAATTTAGAAGAGCAATTAAGAAAGAACAAATGTAATGCAGTAGTGGTTGTAGGATTAACGACAAATCACTGTGTGGAAACTACAACACGAATGGCAGGGAATTTAGGATTTACAACATATTTAGTGAGTGATGCAACGGCTACTTTTAACCGTAAAGGTTTAGATGGTAAGGAGTATAGTGCAGAAGATATTCACAATATGACACTTGTAAATTTACATGAAGAGTTTGCTACGATTGTGACGACAA
>NZ_JBNLYE010000253.1:0-5993 GCF_050172095.1 Bacillus sp. GMs2/2 | reverse complement strand
TCAATTTGTGATACTTGTCATGAACAAATGACAACAAATATTGATCGTCCTTTAATTAGGCATAAATTGAGTCAATTTAAGATTGAACAAATGAAAAGACAAATTGATTCCCCACTCTATACGAATGAGCACGGTGAAGAACTTGCGGCTGCTGAGACTGATGTTGTCGAAGTAAGCGACGAAATTCTTTATTCTAATGCATTAATTATGAAACTATGTAAAAAGCACGATATTTCCTTACATAATGAAATTTGGAAAGAGGAACGTGTAACGAAAGTAGCGAGTTCTATTCAACGTGAATTGCTATTGGATAACCGTAAATATAAAATGAGTATATTAAAAATGGCTTATACATTCGCTGTACAAACAGTTGATGGCTACTTTGAAAATCAAGATGCGATTGATATCTCTACCATTCTTTCAAATGCAGATTTCGTGGAACTAAAAGAAAAAAGCATTGTACGTGATTTAAGCAAAAGTTCTTTATGGAATACGCTAAATACAAGTAGTGAAAATCATTACTTTATTTTACTTAGCGATAAAGACGGTCTGTTTTGCTTCATTCGTTTGTTTGACATCTTTGATGTTGTCGTTCATTTATCAGAAAAAAGATTTGACCTTCCATCACCCATTGTCGGTGTAAATAATGTGAATACACAGAAATTTTATGTCCAAAGTTTAAAACAGTATATGGATGGTCTGTTTAAAGAAAAAGCACCTACTATATAATAGGAACCAGAACGTATGGTCTCCTTTCTTGATGAAAAGACACTGTGTTATAATGAGTATGAAAAGAACAATACAATCACATAAACCAATTATAAATTGTATATAAATAAAAAAGACTAGTGTGCGGCTACACACTAGTCCACGTAACTTAGCAGATTGGATTGTTCATTTATCCTATTTGTTTCTTACAAACAAAACAACCCACATTCTATAGGCATAGGTGGGTTGTTATTTTTTGAGCTTGTCTATTAAAACGACGACGAACGTTAACAATGCAACGAGAAACAGTCCACCCTGCAGTAGCAACGCTATTTCACTCACGTATTATCACCCCCCTCCTACTTGGAGAAGTGATAATTGAACAACCAACCGCACCTTAAGTTACCCTTTAATTTTACCATATTTTCTAATAATTTACGATGAAAACCCGCAAGCGAATAACTTGCGGGTTTTTTATACCGTATTAACAGGCAGTAAACAAAATGAAGCAATAAATAGGTGAAACTTTATTTCTCACTATTTTTTTAATGCATATGCATCAGCAATCATTTCACCAACAATTTTATTTTCTTCTTTCTTCTCGTCTTTCAATAATGGGAATAACAATTCTGCCACTTCATACGCTTCTTCTAAATGCGGATATCCTGATAAAACAAACGTATCAATTCCTAACAATTCATATTCTTTTATCCTTTCTGCTACTGTATGCGGATCGCCTACAAGTGCAGTACCTGCCCCACCTCTTACAAGTCCGATTCCAGCCCATAAATTAGGGCTTATCTCTAACGACTCTCTCGTACCTTTATTTAAATGGGTCATCCGTTTTTGACCAACCGAATCATATCTTGCAAATGTCTTTTGAGCAAGCTCAATTGTTTCATTATCCACATATTGAATTAAACGTTCTGCCTCTTCCCATGCTTCTTCTTCTGTTTCTCTTACAATTACGTGTAATCTAATGCCAAATCGCACTGTACGCCCCTTCTCTTCTGCAAGTTTTCTTACTTCTTCTATTTTCTCTTTCACTTGCTCTGGCGGCTCTCCCCACGTTAAATATACATCACTATGTTCAGCTGCTACTTCTTTTCCAGCAGCTGACGATCCTCCGAAATATATAGGAGGATATGGTATTTGAACTGGTGGGAATACAACTTTACTATCTGTAACTTTAATATGTTTTCCTTCTAAAGAGATCGTTTCACCTTGCAATGTCGATTTCCAAACTTTTAAAAATTCATCCGCTGCTTCAAATCTTTCATCATGATCAAGATATAATCCATCTCCTTGTAGTTCAACTGGATCTCCTCCAGCTACTACATTAATAAGCAGCCTCCCATGTGAAATTCTATCAAATGTAGATGCCATCCTCGCTGCAACTGTAGGGGACATTAGTCCTGGTCTCACTGCTACTAAAAATTTTAGTTTTTCTGTTTCAGCAGCAAGAGCTGAAGCTAACACCCAAGGGTCTTCACATCCTTGACCAGTTGGAAGTAAAACACCCGTATATCCTAAATAATCAGCTGCCGCAGCAACTTGCTTATAATAACCATATTCAGCTGCTCTTCCTCGTTTTGTCGTTCCTAAATATCGACCATCTCCATAAGCCGGAATAAACCATAATAATTCCATACCTTTACACACCCCTTATTTATTTTGAATCGTATACTAACACATTCTATATAAATTACCCCTAATAATTTATATGTTAATTCCCTGTCTCACCTTTAAAGTTATCTCGCCATCTTAAAAACTTCACTTCTAGTAAACGTACTAGAGAGTCAGAAAACTTCCCAACAAATGCAAATATAATTATGCCGACAAATACGATATCTGTATTTGAAAATTGCCTTGCATCCATAATCATATAGCCAATACCTTCTGTAGACCCCATAAGTTCTGCTACTACTAAACTCACCCACGCAACACCTAACGATAACCTTGCTCCTAGTAAAAGGTTAGGCAATGCAGCTGGTAAAATTAGTTTCGTGATTAATTTTCTTTTACTAAACTCTAACACTCTCGCAACATCAAATAACTTTGAATCCACACCTCTAATACCTAAAAATGCGTTTACGTATAAAGGAAAAAATGCACCATCTGCAATTAATAACACTTTTGATGTTTCACCAAAACCGAACCATAATACGAAAAGCGGCGCAACAGCTAAATGAGGTACAGTTCTTAACATTTGCACAGATGGGTCTAAATATTGCTCACTTCTCGTTGAAAATCCAACAATCGTTCCTAAAATGATTCCTAAGCCCCCACCAATAAAGAAACCAGCCGCAGCCCTGAATACACTAATACTTAAATGGCCGAATAACTCTCCTGTTTTAATAAGCTCTTTGAAAGCTAGAAAAATATCTAATGGTGTTGGTAAAACTGTTTTAGAAACAAGACCGAATACGCCAGCCAACTGCCAAATTATTAATATAATAACCGGTATAGTAATCGCCCTTACTAAAACTTTTACATTTAACTTTCGTACCTTCTTTATGCCATTTTTCTTAATCGTTATACTCGCTGGTTTCATAACAGCTTTCGTATTTTCCACTTTACAAAACCTCTTTTCACTTCGTTTTCAATGCTTTTTCTACGAAAGAATTATCTACAACTTTTTCCGTCTTAATTTCTTTCTTTATAGAACCGAGCTTATATTGAAAATCCGCAGTCTTTTGTTGTTCTGCTATTATTTCCTTCGTTACCGGAACTAAAATTGGTTTGTCGTGATTAAACACTTCTTTTACGATCTTCGCATCTATCTTTTTTACAGAAGTATATACTTTTATTGCTTCATCTAAGTTAGCATCTTGCCATACACGTGCTTTCTCATAAACTTTGAGGAATTTCTCAACTAATTCTGGATGTTCTTTCGCAAATTTTGTTCTCGTAATTAAAAATTCTGGTGAAGAGACATTTAATGTTTCACCGTCTGCAATCACCTTCGCACCTTTATTTAACGTATGTAATGATATGAAAGGGTCCCAAATCGCCCATGCATCTACTGATCCTGATTCGAATGCAGGCTGAGCTTCATCTGGTTGTAATTGAATGACATTTACATCTTTTGCATCAATACCTTCTTTATCAAGTGCTCGATACAATAAATTAAAAGCACTACTTCCTTTTGCTACTGCAATTTTTTTACCTTTCAACTCTTTTACACTCGCAATTTTGCTATCTTTTTGAACGAGAATTCCAGTTCCTTTTCTCGCATAACTTGTATTGGCGATTTCGGTAAATCCAATACCTGCTGCTTGCGCTGAAATGACTGGAGAATTCCCTACTTCACCAAAGTCTAATCGGTTTGATGCGATTGCTTCAAAATAAGGAGGTCCACTTTGGAACTCTGTCCATTTCACTTTAACTCCTTCTTTTTTAAACTCCTCTTCAAACCACCCCTTTTTCTTTGCTAGTAATAGCGGGCTTAATCCTTGCTGTATACCAATTTGTATTGTTACATCTTCTTTCTTACTACTTGCTGTACTTTTTTCACATCCTAATAAACATACTGATATAGCTAAAACAAAAGAAAGAATTTTTAATTTTTTATACATATAAAATCCCCCTTTTCCTATATACTTGTTTGAATCAACCCTCCATATTCAAACTGCTGTAATACTTTCGTTCGAAGTTGTTGGAACGATTGAGAAGTTTTATTCCGCGGATAAGGCAAATTATTTTCAATCACTTTATGTATTTTCCCTGGTTTTGCACTCATAATGATGATTCGGTTTGAAAGATATATCGCTTCGTCTATATCATGTGTAACGAATATCATTGTTGTTTTCTTATGCTCCCAAATATTTAGCAATACTTCTTGTAAATGACTTCGAGTAAAAGCATCCAGCGCTCCAAAAGGTTCATCAAGTAATAATACATTTGGATCTCTTAATAACGCTCTCGCTATCGCAACACGTTGTGACATCCCGCCTGAAATTTCTTTCGGATACGATTTTTCAAAGCCATCTAACCGAACGATTTCAACCCATTCTCTCACCTTATCTTTCACATACTTATCTTTTAACGACAAATCTGCCGCTATATTTTCTTCAACTGTTAACCATGGAAAAAGCCTATGTTCTTGAAAAATAAAACCTTGTTTCTTGCTCGTTTTTTAAGATAGGCTCCCCGTCAATAACAACTTCACCTTCAAAATCATTATCTAGACCTGCAACAATTTTTAGTAATGTACTTTTTCCGCACCCACTCGGACCAATTACTGTAACAAAATCCCCTTTCTCTAATTGAAAATTAATATTCTCTAGCACTTGAACCGTACCAGTTTGTTTCAAAAAATATTTTGATACCCCATCAATTGAAACAGTCATTTCTTCCCCTCCTTAAAATGATTCATATAAATGAACAGATTCAGTATTTGTGCAATAAAAAAACCAAAGGCATTTTATCAACAGATAAAATGCCTTTGGTTTCTCCAATCGGCAATACGTTATGGAATTAAGTACATATTATACAAATATTTCTGATAAGTCAACTAGGTTTTGTCAAAACATACATATGATTCGTTTGAACATTTTTACTGTTGTTTATTTGAACAATATCATTTACTTACTATTTTTTCTGATCTTTAATCTACTGTAACCAATAAGAAAACTCACACGCTAAATGCAGTTGATGGGATTTAATAACTAAGCGACGAAATTTCTACAAAAAAAAGAGTAATTTCAAGAAATATGCTACTAACCTTAGATTTATTAAAAAAGTTAGATCGTATAACTTGAGACTACTCATTCCCATTCAAAATATTTATGTAATTAAATTTTATTTCCTCTGCACCCTGGCTGTCTCCAAAACTATTGGTGGCAGCTCTTTTTGAATGATTTCTTTTAATCCATAAAGAGCTTTCCTCACATAACCACCTTCGAAATTCCCTAATGGTTCTGGTAATTCATCTTCATCCAATATGAAGTATTCTCCATTTGGAAGTACCATAATATCGATGATTAAATCTTCAAAGGAAACCACTTCATCTTTTATTTGTGTGTTTTTTACGATATTAAAATAGGAACCTAAATACTTTCCTTTTATATCTCTCCATACGTATAAATTGTACGGACGATCTTTCCAGTAATATGCGATTGTATAACTTCCTTTTGGGATTGTTAACTTAGTATCATTTGCAGTCATTGTAAATGAATACTGCACCTCGTGAAATAAAACGATACTTTGTGATTGCTTTTCAAGTAATAAGCAATTGTGATCTACTATTGTTGAGTTATACTGGATTTTTCTTTCTATAATTT
>NZ_JBNLYE010000252.1:0-5999 GCF_050172095.1 Bacillus sp. GMs2/2 | reverse complement strand
ACATTTCTTAAAATGATGAACCAATAATGCACACTCTACAAAATAGAATTGATATCTATTAAATATAATAATCAGGATTTCCTTCCATTTTTATTAAAAATTCTTCTAAAGAATCCGCTATTTTCGTTGAACCATAATATATAGGACATTGACCTAATTCATTTTCCTGCTTAAATTTAATTGTTAAAAAGCTAATCTCTGATACTTCAAAAAACACTAATGATTCATCATCATCTACATCATCTAGGTTGGGATTATATTCATAAATATCTTGTCTTAAACGAAAATCTACAATAGAAAATGGGTCCATGAATCTGTTAATAAGAGTCTTATTAGTCTTTAAAAATCCATAGCCAATTCCCTCATAAAAAAGCTTTAGTTCTTTTGGAAACTGCATTTTCAACAAACCTTCTGCTTCTGCTATCTCTTCTTTTGGTAAAGGATAAAAAATAGATTTTTGTTTAGAACGGGCACTTCTGTCTACTACAACATATTCTTTCAAAAAATTAAACATATTTTTTACTCTCCCCTATTAAAGAAGGGTTATTTTTAACGCTTCCTCAAGCATTGTATTAAAATCATTATATGTGTTCATTACCGTACCTGATGGTTTATCAAGTTCTAGATAAGTACCGTCTGATAAGTTTTTACAGAACCATGCTATATTTGAATCTCCAAGGAAAAGATACTCTTTTTGAAATTCATTTTCATACCAAATCTCATTGGTTTCTATAAGCCCGCAAATTGATTCGTCCCTTTCTGTATCTAACAAATAAGAGTCAACTCCATAAAGTACTAGCCCGTTAAAATCTAATCCATTTACAGTTTTAAGAAACTCCTCACATTCAATCGGTAGGTCAACATTGAAACTCTTTTTCATGCGTTCTCTTAATTTCTTAACTTCACTATCTGTTGCTGGTGTATTCAGTTTATCATTAAAACTTTTCTCTATTTTTTCAATTTCTAAAATCAGATTTTTCCACATATAAATTTCACCATTGCTTCAGCTTGAATCAGTTCAAAAATTTCTTTTTCATTTCCCTCATAATTGTTTAACATTCTTAGAATTTCTAAAACCTTTGCATCCATGTCACTAACTCCTATCAATTATTTTAGGACTTTCTTTTACATGTTTGCTTCTGCAATCCTATACCTCTATAAATTCAAAACCTTTTAAATCACTTTCTAACACTGTATTTCTAAATTCATCTGATACAAAAACGGAAGGAATATGTAATATTTCATTTAAGTAAACTTTAAATATTGTTTGGTTCTTAACCATATTAGGTAAGAATGCGTATTTTTTGAAATCTATTACTAAGCCAGAACGTAGTTTCTTTAGTATAGCTTTCTCATAGTCAATAGCATCTATTACATTTAAAACGTTAATTATATAATACACTTCTCCTGTCACATCATGAATTAGGGGAAAAAATTCTACATTATCACCAAGTATAGACTCTAAGAATTTTTTAGCTTTCCCACTAACCATCGGTGTACCAACTTCTCCTCAAAAATGAGGCAAATCACTTTGATTTCCTTCTTCTACACATTTAATACGTATTTCTCCCCATGAATCAGATGCTTTTACTGCCGAGTCAATTTTTCCTTTAAAATACTTTTTAGAATCTTCTTCTAAATTCAATAGTTGAAAGGATTCATAGTCATCAAATGAACTCTTTAATTCCCAAATTTTCATTTTTACTCTCCTTTGTTATAGAACGACTGGTTGCACTTTGAATCCTATCAGAGGCTGATCCCATTTTCGTAGCAATTTTCGTTGCTGTTTGTAAATTACTTCGAAATTGTCTCATTCTTTCAAAAAGTTAAACATAATTTTTACTACCTCCTTACTAAAGAAGAGTTGGTTTCAATGCTTCCTCAAGCATTGTATTGAAATCATTATATGTTTCCATCACTGTACCAGATGGTTTATCAAGTTCTAAGTAAGTACCTTCGGATATGTTTTTACAAAACCATGCTATATCTGAATCTCCAAGGAAAAGGTACTCTTGTTGCCACTCATTCTCATACCAAATCTTATTATTTTCTAAAAGTCCATAAACTGTTTCATCTCTTTCTGTTTCTAGTAAAGAAGGGTCAACTCCATAAATTATCAGACCATCAAATTCGAAGCCATTTACAGTTCTAAGAAATTCCTCATACTCATTAGGTAAATCAATATTAAAGCTTTCTTTAACACGTTCTCTTAATCTTTGAACTTCAGTATCTTTTGCTGGTTTATTCAGTTTGAGGTTAAAACTTTTCATTGTTTTTTCAACTTCTAAAAGCGTATCTTTCCACATATAAAAACCTTCTTTCTCAATTTATTCCCCTTTAGGATAAATATTATATTTTGGTATAGGCCAATCTATATCAATACTATCTCCATGAGTTAAGTCTTTAGTTAGTGTTTTTTGTGTATTAGTAATAGCCTTATGATATGGATGATTTTGTATTAAAGTTAAATTTTCAAAGTCATTTGTCCCCCCATCATCTAAGGGGAGGTTATGATGTACTTGCCACCCTGATGGATTTTTTCCTTTTTTCATATTTTCTATTTCAAAATCTGGTATACCCGCATTCTTAAGTTCAAGAATCTTCTCAGGATTAGTTGCCAAACTGTAAAGGAATTCCTTTTTTACAGTATTTTGAAAAACCTTTCTAAGTTTTGCAGCTTCTTCTCGAGTTCTCTTAGAGTAAGTAATTTCATCAACTTTAACATCTTTAAGAATTACATCTTCTCCATATAATTTACCAACAAAAATGTCACCATCCGTAGTCCTCTTAGTATATTGATAAGGTGATAGCTTATCCTTAGCTGTTTGATAAGTATCAATAAAGCTAGATTTTAAAGAACTTCCCCCAATACCAGCATAAGCAAAACGGTTTCCGATGTTTAAATTAAAATTATTTAATACGTTTATTGCATTTCTATATGTAGCAGAATTAGTTACTCTGGACATACCTTTTGTTAGATTTGCAGTAGTTGCTACCTTCGATACTTTACTTAATCCTTTATCACCAATAAGTCCTAATCCAACTTGTGTTAAAGCATAACTTCCCCATTTAGCACGACTTTCAGCATCTCCATTTATTACATCATTAATAAATGAATCTGACAATGCATTATACATGGTACTAAGGGTATCAATAGGGTGCAAAGCAGCGTTCCCCATGTTTTCCCACGTTTCCCAATCTCCTAAAGCTTTTATTCCGTCTATTGTATCGCTAACTGCTTGTCCCGTACCATCTACAATGCCGTCCCAAATTTTTTCACCAGTAGATTTTTCAGGTAGCTTACCACACATTTCACCTTCTTCAATTGAATTGGCAGCTTGTCGTGCCCTCTCTTCTGTAATTGCTTGAATTGAAGTTGTCCATTCCATATACAACCCTTGTGTACTAAATGTACCACTTGCAGGACTAAAACCTTTTCCACTTTGTACCTCTGCTAAACCTTGTGCGATACTAGCAGCTAGTTGGAGTGCTGTATCATAATTACTACTAGAAGTATAATTAAATTCATATAGATGTTCTAATTTTTCTTGCAGTTTTTGCCTCATAACAATAAAAAGATTTACCATGGCATCCATACCCGGCATTGGCATAGCTTGACTGATGGCTTCCATACTTGCTTTCATTCGGTCAATTTCTCGAATTTGTTCTAATATTTCTTGTTCAATTACATCTGTGGAAGCGACTTGTGATTGAAAGTCACTTGGAAAAGCATCGTTCTGACGAATTAACTCTTCACACAGATAAATGATTCCTTGTGCTAAACGACGAAAGGTTTGTACAAAAAATGCTTTTGCACTACTATATGTTTGCCCTTGTAACACAGTATCAGTTGCAAAAGCGTCAATCGACTGAATGGCTTGTTCCATACCTTGAATGGTGGCCGTACATACAGCATTCATACTTTGAGTTTGGTTTTGTACTTCTCCCAAATACATATTTAAACTCATGAATTAGCCTCCTTTACTAATTGTTGTTGCTGATATGAAAGGTCATTTTCTAGGTCACTAAGATCTCGTTTCTCTTTAAACAATGTTTCTTTTTGGCTTTCCAATTCAAATGTAAGTTTTCGTTCTATGTATTGTGCTTCTTGACGCATATCCATAAAAAACAATGACATTTCTCTATCTTTATGCCAAGTTTCTAAAATTCGATTAAATAAACGATTACTTCTATTTTTCCATTCATAAAAATTTCGTTCCACATGTTCCTGAGTTTGAATTGCAAATTGATTTCGATCCTGTTCTTCGAATACACTTTGTAGTTTTTGATTCAATTGATTAATTTGTTTTTCAGTATCTTGACTCATCTTTTCCCCCTACCCTTTTACTTTTATCAGATGGTCACATTAGCGAAAGGTATTATGAAGTTCATTATCCATTCTCTCAAACTCGTTAGATACCGAATGAATATTATCAACCGCTTGTTGAAAGGCGGCGGAAAATTGTTTCGCCAAGTCTAAAACTTGCTGATTCGCTTCTTGTGATTTGAAGTTAACAGACAACGTTGTACGCGTCGCCTTTGTTATAGAACGACTGGTTGCACTTTGAATCCTATCAGAGGCTGATCCCATCTTCGTAGCAATTTGCGTTGCTGTTTGTAAATTACTTTGAAATTGTCCCATTCTTTCAAATCCTTTCTATAAATTTTCCAAATGCATTAAAGAAATCTCATTATATATATCCCTATCAATATCACTCGCTCTAGGCATGCAATCAAATGAGCCATACAATATAAGCTGTATGGCTCATTTGAAATGCTTGTTATATAGGGTAAAACAATTTTTATTTCAAACCGAAATTACGTGATAATTCTTCATCATGAGAAGCAACAGCCTCTGCAGTTTTATTCAGCTGCATATTAATTTCTTGTAATAGCTGTGCAAAGTTTTGTACTTTTGGCTTTAATTCATTGAACTGTTGATCAAAACCTTCGAAAGCACGACCTTCCCATTCTCCTCTTAATTCATTTTGTAAGTTTTGTAGTTGACTTAAAATATCCTCAATTTGATTTGCACCTTGTCCATATCGAGCAGCTTTCGATTTAAGCTCCTCTGGTGACATGCGAATTTGTCCAGCCATTTTCATTTCCCCTTTCATACATAATGAGCAACATATAAATTGGTTATTTTTACTAAATAAAATTCATAATATTTTATTATGAATTTTTAAACATTTTATCTTTCTATTGAATATTAGAATATTAATATTCTATTTTTTTTGCTTTACAAAATTTTATGCAAAAAAAGAGGAGCCATCTCCTCTTCATAAATAATCACTATTTAATTTGTTCCTTATACTCACGGTTAACAACTACATACCATTTTCCTGTATCAAATTTTTCCTTATTAATCACGTAAACTTTACTTTCTCTCATTACCTCCCCTGGTTTTAATCCCTTAGTAATACTAGAGGTCTCGCCTTTTTCAACCGCATAACTACTAGCTGCCAACACATCACTTTGGTAAGCATTATCATTTTCATCCACTAAATCCACTGATGGTAAAACGGCTAATTTCATCGGTTCGTTTGTGATATTTTTCCCTTCTGCTTCTACAACAATAAAGACATGTCCACCTTCAGGTTTTTGGAATCCTATACTCTCTTTACCAACCTTATCTCTTTCTACAACTCTTTTTACAGTTACATCAAATTTAGGTGTATGAAAATCCTTGTTTACAGCATACTCTTTTTCTTTTATTTTTGATTTCTCTTTTGCTTGTTCTGTATTTTTCTGCTTTGTATTCTCTTTCGTTTGCGTCTCATCAGTCGTTTGCACTTTCTTTTCTTCTTGTTTAGAATTGGTTTCTTTAGATTCTGAAGAAGTTTTGTCGGATGTATTGCCACAACCAGATAAATTGAATACTAAAGCGCCACCTAAAATACATGTAGTAAATTTTTTCAACATCTCTTTTTATCCCCCAATAACACGATATATAAATTCCTTACTTATCATAGCAAAAAATATGATCTTAAATTGTT
>NZ_JBNLYE010000251.1:0-6113 GCF_050172095.1 Bacillus sp. GMs2/2 | reverse complement strand
AGTAGAAGTCGTGGGTATGACATGGAACGTTAAAAAGCAAACACCTGATATCGACATGTTGTTACATGTCGATATCAGGTGTTTTATGCTTGTTGTGACGATGTGGATGATTTGCCTTCTTAATCAAAAACAATCGAACACTTTCAGAAAAAGAATCGACTTGAACGATCACCTTTTGTCTTTTGTGCCATAACGAGTGAGTAGCAAGTTACGGCACAAAAGACATTCTATCACATCGTTTGAAAAAATGCAGAAAATAGTTTCTAAGTGACGAGACATCCTAACGTTTATTTTAAGGTGTCTACAAACTCAAATGGGATGATTTAAAAGTAATCTAGTACAAAAAGACATAGACTTTATAAAACCTCTTAAATCGGTCGTTAGGCACCTTAAAATGAAAGGTGCATTTTAAGGTAGATTAGATATGAGTGTAAGTGAATCAAAAAGTGGGGTAGTGAGTATGTTTTTTGAATTTGAAATGTGTGTGTGATTTTGATGTGGAATTCGGGTTTAGAAAAAGCGACTAAAAAGTGGGGTTAAAAAGCTCTGTTTTTTTTGAGGTTTTTTCGACCGGTTTTTGGTCGTTTTTTAAGAGCAAAATTTAGCCGGTTTTTTGGGCTAAATTTTCTATCTTGATACAAGGGTAACTATTTCGGTGACGAAATCGGTGCCCTTGTATGCTTTTAGGCCTTGTGGTTGTAGGCTTCAAACGAAAAAAAGACTTGCATAACCCAGCATAGTGATTTATCATTTTTATTGACTAGATAAAAACAACAAAATCGCATGGAAGGAGCAAGTCTCTTTTTTAAAGGGTTTGGTGTACCCTTTTTTATTATTCAACTGGGACTAATATATCAAATATGACAAATAAAAATCAAGGTGAAATTGTTGGAAAGTATCAACCGAAGAAAAAGCGGAATTTAAAAATCTATGAATTTATTAAGGGTAAATTGAGTGAAGGTGGGCGTGAATTGTTTAAGGATTGTAGTACGTTCAATCAATTTATTTCAACTCGTGATAAAGAAAAACATAAATTAGTTGCATCAAATCCTTGTAAAAATCGATTTTGTCCGATTTGTGCCTGGAGAAAGGCTTGTAAGGATGCGATGAAGATTGCGACGATGATGGAGGCAATAAAGATTGAGGAAAAGAAGAAGTTTTTGTTTCTTACATTGACGACTCCAAATATTAAAGATGAATTAGTAAAAAGTGAGATTGATAGATTTAATAAAGCTTTTAAGAAATTATTTGATAGAGCAAAAGTGAAGAAATCTATCAAAGGGTATATACGCAAATTAGAAATGACGTATAACAAAGAGCGTGATGATTACAATCCGCATTTTCATGTTTTGCTTTGTGTGAACAAATCTTATTTTACAGATGCCAAATCTTATATTTCACAAAAAGAATGGTTATCGATGTGGAGAGAAGCGACGGATCTAATAGAGATAACACAAGTACATATTCAAAAAGTGGAGTTAATTCGAGAAGGGAATGCGGTTGCGGAGGTTGCGAAATATTCGGCAAAAGATTATGAAATGGCAAGTAATCAAGATGTGTTTAATGTGTTTTATCAAGGATTAAAGGGACGTCAATTAATTGTTTATGGTGGGTTGTGTAAAGAGTATGTGAAGAAGTATGAAAATGGTGAATTGGACAAGTATAAGAGTAAAGATGAAAGCGAGTATTTTTATAAAATTATTGCAAAATGGAATCCTAATTTGTTGAGGTTTCATCAGGATTGTGTGGAGTTAACAGAAGAGGAAAAGTTGCAATATAACGGTAGTTTGCAAGAAGAAATGGAAGTAAAAGATTGATAATGAGGTAGCATCCATTTTGCAAGAGATGGATGCTCTTTTTTATAATAAAAAATATATGCAATTTTGCATACTTAGAAAAAGTGGTTTTTGGATATGCCATAATTAGCTTTGTTAAAAAATTATCTTCGGAGGAATTATACATGTTAAATATAAATATTAAATTTAAATTCAAAAAAATCATTCCAGCAACAATGGCATTTGCAGCACTTTTAACAGTTGCGCCTTTATCTTCTTTTGCAGCTGAAACAGAAACTCCTGTAAAAAATAATGTGGTAAATTTCCCACAAACAAATTATAAAGTTGAAAATGTAAATCAAACTGTTTCTTTAGATGAAGATGGTGATGTATCAGCTCAAGGGTGGAAAAAATCAGCTGTTGTTTGGGGGTTGAAAAATGGTGGAGATGCGTTACAGACACTTACGAAATGGTTGGGTGCTGGAACTAAGGAAGCAAAATATTTGAATAAACATGCGAAAAGTATTGCCAATGCATTAGATCGTTTTGAAAGTCATATTGAACAAAATTTAATTGATTTTATGATTTTTGAATGTGGAATTCCTGGTGGTTCAGCTAGGGTCATTGCAAGTGCAATTACTGGTCTTATTTTATAATTAATGAATTGTAGGTGTTTAATATGAATATTGAACAGGAAATTTTTAAGCTAAAATATCATAAAGAGTTAATGTTAACTATGCTTTTACATGAAAATCCTGATAAATTTGTTTTTTATCATCAAATTATTAATTATGATTTAGACAAGAATGATGAAAAAGTAATTTTGAACATTATTTCTTTATTTGACAAAAGATTATCTAATGAAAGTATGTTTGTTTTTGAAAAAGAGTTTTTTGATTCTATTGATTTACAAGTGATTTATGATTGTAATGTAAAGCCAACTATCGAGGAATATGAAGGGTATTTAAAAGCAATGAATATTCCAATAGAACCAAAATATTTATTAATGGCAATTAATAAGCAAAAAGAATCAGATAGCGTTTGTGAGTTTTTATTAGAACAATATAAAAAAAAATAAGGTGCGAAAAGCGCCTTATTTTTTTGTGTAACGGGGAGAATGAGGGGATGAAGAAGTTAGCTATAATAGGTGTATTGTTACTTGGTATATGTGGTGGAAGTGTAACGTCTTTTGCGAGTGAGTTATCAAAGAAAGATGATTATTTAATTATGTTTCAAGATAATATTGACAAGAGTTTGATTGAAAAACAAGATGGAAAAGTAAAAGAAACGTATTCCCATTTACCCATTGTAAAAGCGGAATTTTCTTATGATCCAACGGATAATTTGAAACAGTATGAGGAAATTGTGGAAGTTGAACCAGATGGATATGTAAAAGCAAATGGAACAGAAGATTCTTTACATAATGGGATGTCTAATGTGTTACATACGAAAGACAAAGGAGTTTCTCCCTTAACGGGAAAAGGAACTTCTGTTGCGATTTTAGATACTGGGATTGATAGAGAGCATCCAGATGTAAAGATAAAAGATGGGATTTCATTTGTTGAGAATGTTTTAGATTTTGATGATGATAATGGGCATGGAACACATTTAGCAGGCATTATTGGGGCGCAAAAAAATAATATTGGCATGACAGGGATTGCACCTGATACGGATTTATATGCAGTAAAAGTGTTAGATAAATATGCCAATGGAAAATACAGTACGGTTGTAAAGGGAATAGATTGGGCGATTGAGCATAAGGCAAATATTATCTTAATGAGTCTAGGCGGAAAAAAGGAATCTATATTTTTTGAGGAAGCTATGAATAAGGCGTATGAGAAAGGGATCTTACTTGTTGCATCCGCAGGGAATGAAGGATATAAAGAAGGGAATTCAATTACCTATCCAGCTAAATTTGATTCTGTAATTGCGGTTGGAGCGTTGGATAATAAAAATCAACGTGGGTTCTTATCTAGTAAAGGGGAACAGTTAGAATTAATGGCGCTAGGCGTTGATATCTGGAGTACATGGAATAACGGTGATTACAGGCTAGATAGTGGAACTTCAATGGCAGCGGCTCATGTAGTGGGTGTAGCATCTTTGTTATTAGAAAACGATAAAATGATGTCTAACAAAAAAATGAGAGAGTTACTAAAGAAATCAGCAACTCCTTTAGGGAATCCACTTGAATATGGAAATGGGAAAGTGAATGTAAATCGTGCTTTGCAAATCATGAACCAAAAATAGAAGAGAGTTAACTTTTACAGTTGGCTCTCTTTTTGTATATTTTCAGGGTATTCAAAAGGGTGAAAAAAGGACTATATATTTAAAATAGAAAAGGGGGCTTTAAAGGGATGAAAATATACCTTAAGGAGATTTTAAAAATGGTGAAAGAACAAATTAAATTATATGTTTCTGAAGAAGAAAAAGGACGTTTAGAGGTGTTAGCTAAAATGAATAGTACAAGCGTTTCTAACTATGTCAGAATGACGGCATTAGGTGTTCGGATTAGACCTCCTAAAGAGATTCCCATAATTGTTGAAAAGGACAGTGTAGAAGAAGAGGATAAATTGGTGTTACAAGAATTGCTTGAACGGACACAAGGAAAGAAAGATTTTATCACGCTAGATAGAGAGTTTAATATGCGATTGATTGCGGTCGCAAAACGATTACTAGAGTAGAGAAGGATGTAGAGATAAGTGTCAACGGTACCGGACCGAACCCGAAAGGGGCGGGAGGATAAGGAGTGGACACGTGCGTCGGATAGTCCACCCTCTTGGCAGTTTCTCCAAACATTTTGTTTGGGGAACGCCTACCGGCGAGGGAGCCTCCCAGGATTGGGAGGTTGGTGGGTGGATGTTTGTATTGCGATCCAAGGGGCATCCCTTGGTCGGCGTTTGGGGGCGAAACCCCAAGGTCTTTGTTGCGCTGTGGCGTAACTTGGCGAAGCCAAAGAGCCTCGCAGAGCCTTTTCATTGTGTATGCGTAACGGAGTGAAGTGTCGCAATACAGAAAAGGTTACTTTGCGAAAGTAACAAAGCTTCTGGTATAGTGGTAGTAAGGAGTTGAGTGGGGATGAGCATGTCGGTTTCTCTCAAAAAAGCAACGAATAAAACCAATATTAAACACAACAATAGGGTGATGAACGAGAAGGAAAAAGAGCGGAATTCGCATATAGATTATTCAAAGTCTGATGGAAATAAATATCTTGTTCAAAAAGATATAAAGGAATTGTATCAAGAAGAATTTGGAGAAGTGTTGGAGAACTATAATGCCAAACAAAAACGAAATGATCGAAAAATTGATAATTATTACAAACACATTCAATCTAGTAAAAAAACTTCACTTCAGCAAGAAATGATTGTCCAAGTTGGTGACATGAAAGATTTTAATTATCGTGCTGATTATGAAAAAGCGAATGAAATTTTATTGGAGTGGTTCAAGGATTTTGAAAAAAGAAATCCTAATTTGAAAGTGTATAATGCGGTGATTCACAATGATGAGGCAAGTCCTCATATGCACTTAAATTTTGTGCCTGTGGCAAGTGGCTATAAGCGAGGACTGGAAAAGCAAGTATCGTTTGATCGGGCTATTACGCAACAAGATGCAACACTAGATAAAACGCGTCCTTTTGATGATTGGCGAGAAAAAGAAGTGCAGTTGTTAGAAAAAGCATTAAAAGAGCGTGGTATTGAACGGAAATTAGTTGGTACAAATGAGTATAAAGATGTGAATGAGTACAAAGAAAAAAAGGATTTAGAAAGAGAAATTCGATGGTTAGAAGGAGAAGTAGCTAAAAAGAAAGATGAACTTGTAAAAGTCAGTGAGCATGTTCCTGAAAAGAAAATGAATCTAAGAAGCAAAAAGAAAGAAGTTAAGACGGAAGTAAAGCCCAAATTTATTGGGAAACCAGAAATTATTGAAAAAGAAACAGGGAATTATGTTTATACACCAAAACAAGTTACCTATCTGGAAGATTTGGTAAGTGCAGCTGTCACTGTAAAAAAAGATTATGAGCGTTTGCAGACAACAGATCTCGTTCAAGAAAATACAAATCTTCGTGAGGAAGTTTATCAAAAAACGAAAGAAAATGAAGAGTTAAAAAAGGAATTCGTGTCAGCTACGCTTGAAATCAGTTCGTTAAAGGGTGATATACACTATTTAAAGGCTCATATAAGAGATTTACAGACGAATATAAGGGTTTTATACCAAAATACGAAAAAAGTCTTTAAAGAGCAATTTAAGGCGTTTAGAGGGCTTATTCAGAATGAATTGGATATGAAGGGGGTAGACAATCAATTTGAACGTGAGCATGAACATGAAAGTAAGAGGAAAGTG
>NZ_JBNLYE010000250.1:0-6121 GCF_050172095.1 Bacillus sp. GMs2/2 | reverse complement strand
TCATTAGACGTTTGACCTCCGATGTCCATTATGATAAGTTACTAAAGATGTTATATTCGCAAACGTATAGACAACTGGTTTATACACTGTTTTTACTATGAGGAAGGAGCATACACTGCATGAATCTTTTATGGGGAATTGGCGGCGTGATTGGAGTATTAGCAATTGCTTTCTTACTATCTTCCAACCGCAAAGCTATTAATTGGCGCACAATTTTAATTGCGCTAGCATTACAAATGTCATTTTCATTTATCGTATTACGATGGGACGCTGGTAAAGCAGGTTTAAAACACGCTGCTGACGGTGTTCAAGGATTAATTAATTTTTCTTACGAGGGAATTAAGTTCGTTACTGGGGATTTAGTCAACGCAAAGGGACCTTGGGGATTTGTATTCTTTATTCAAGCACTACTTCCAATCGTATTTATTAGTTCATTAGTAGCAATCTTATATTATTTCGGTATTATGCAGAAATTTGTTAGCATCGTTGGTGGTGCATTAAGTAAACTTCTTGGAACTTCTAAAGCAGAAAGCCTAAACTCAGTAACGACTGTATTTTTAGGACAAACTGAAGCTCCAATTTTAATTAAACCTTACTTAGCACGCTTAACAAATAGTGAATTCTTCACTATTATGGTAAGCGGTATGACAGCTGTTGCTGGATCCGTTCTTGTCGGTTATGCAGCAATGGGTATTCCGTTAGAGCACTTATTAGCAGCTGCAATTATGGCGGCTCCATCGAGCTTATTAATTGCGAAACTAATCATGCCAGAGACAGAAAAAGTAGATAATAACGTTGAACTTTCTACAGAACGTGAAGACGCAAATGTTATTGATGCAGCTGCACGCGGCGCATCTGAAGGTATGCAACTTGTTATTAACGTAGCAGCAATGTTAATGGCTTTCATCGCATTAATCGCTTTATTAAATGGATTATTAGGATGGGTTGGTTCTCTGTTCGATATTAAACTTAGCCTTGATTTAATCTTTGGTTACTTATTATCACCATTCGCAATCTTAATCGGGGTTTCTCCTGGTGAAGCGATACAAGCAGCAAGCTTTATCGGTCAAAAACTTGCAATCAACGAATTCGTTGCATACGCAAACTTAGGACCACACATGGCAGAGTTCTCTGACAAAACAAATCTAATTTTAACATTTGCAATCTGTGGATTTGCAAACTTCTCTTCTATCGCAATTCAATTAGGTGTAACAGGAACGTTAGCTCCTACTCGCCGTAAACAAATTGCACAATTAGGGATTAAAGCAGTTATCGCTGGTACATTAGCGAACTTCTTAAACGCAGCAGTTGCAGGTATGATGTTCCTATAAACTTATATAGAGTCTTCTCTTTCTACAAGAGGAGACTTTTTTCATGCAATCCAAACGTCTTTTATGTATCTATTAATCAATTTATCCTAAATATAGGCACATTATGATACAATAATGTTTAAGTCTTTTTATTTTTCTTATGAAAATAGAGATACTACTTGTTGTTACCCTTCAAAAGAGTTTAACGACATGGTCAATTTCTTAATAATTGCGCATACTACAAGTATCTATTGATGAAATAGCTTTAAGGAGGAAAGTTTTGTGAAAGATAAGTTCTATAAAATCCTCTCTATGTGGATTTTACAAATTGTATTTTATTTTACTACTGTACATGTGACGAAATATGAGCATGCTCTCATTTTTACACTAATATACGTAATCGTAAATGTACTATTCTTATTTTTAGCTGACAAAACAGCATTTATTTTCTTCATACTAGGAACCATTATTTCCGTATTTTATTTGTTCTATCAAGCATGGCTTCACTTATGGAGTACATCAGATCAATGGCAATATATGATTACCCACTTCCTGATGGCAGCTAACTTCTTCATTGTATATATAACAACTCACCTATTGAAAAAAGTGATTCATGAAAATAAAGCTTTAACTGAGCGTGTGAGAACATTGGAACAATATATTGGAGAATCCAAATTACTAACAAGACAAGAATTCGAGAGACGCCAAGCGTTATTAACGACTGCAATGAATCGTCGTAATGAAACAGGCATTATTGTTTACTTTGATTTCACTTCCTTTAGTAAATATACAAAGGAAAGTGTTATGGACCGTGTAGCTTCTTTATTAGTTGAAACGGTAAGGAATGATTTTGACCTTGCTGCTGAATATGATAATAATACGCTAGTTATTTTATTACAAAACACAAATGAAGCTGGTGCTGACATTGTAATGAACCGCCTAAAACCAAAAATGGAGCAATGGCTTGCTGCTGAAGCAATCAAAGATATAAAAATTTCACGCGAGCAAATTGGAAACAAAGGACAGACACTGTTATGATGACTCTCGTTATACTTCTTTTATTCCTTCTGTTTTGCGTACTCGTTTTTTGGATTAGTATCACATTTTCAATTAAATATGTACTTATTTTTACGGCCTTTCTATTCTCTGGCTTACTCGTTTACTACTCTTTCTTAACAATCGCGGGCTTAATTCACCGAAATAGTAAACGAAAAGATCGTACGCTAGAACATTATCCGAGCGTCGATATTTTCATACCTGCCCATAATGAAGGCGTCGTTATTAAAGATACTTTAGAGGCGATGGCAAAGATTGAATATCCAGGAAAGCTAACTATTTATTTATTAAATGATAACTCTCAAGATGAAACACCTGAAATCGGAGATGATTTCGACAAAGCTTATGCTCATATTCGTCATATTCGTGTTCCTCCCGGTGAACCGAAGGGTAAATCACGTGTACTAAACTATGGGCTTAGTATTTCAGATGGTGAGTACTTCTGTGTTTACGATGCAGATAACCAGCCTGAACCACACGCACTGCGAATGCTTGTAGAACACGCTGAAACAACTGAAGATGCTGTTGGAGCTGTTGGACACGTTCGTACAGTAAACGAAAAAAGAAACTGGTTAACGCGAATGATTTCGCTAGAATTCCAAATCTTCCAGCTCCTTATGCAATCTGGACGCTGGTTACTATTCCAAACGGGCTCGCTGACAGGAACAAACATGCTTCTTCGTCGCTCCGCACTAGAAGAGCTTGGTGGCTATGACCCTTACGCAATTGCAGAAGATGCTGAATTAACATTACGAATTACACAAAAAGGTTATCTCTTACCAATCGTCCCAGAATCAGTTACTTGGGAACAAGAACCAGAGCATTTAAAAATTCTTATTAAACAACGTACACGTTGGCTCCAAGGAAATTTATATATTTTAGAAAAAATGTTCTCATCATTAAGTTTCTTTAAAGGAAAGCTGCTTGTTCATTCCTTACAACAAGTTCTAGTGTATGTTGTATTTTGGCTATTCCTAATCATTTCGAACGTTTGGTTTGTAATTGGGCTACTCGGGATATTCCAAATTCAATATAGCATTCCGCTACTATTTATGTGGTATGTCGCATATATTACATATGTTTCTCAATTATTTAGTGCCCAGAGTGTCGAACGAACCTTTACACCGACTAATATTTTTATTAGCGTTATTATGTACTTTACGTACGCACAGCTCTTTACGTACTTATTTATTCGTAGCTTAATCTTATACTTACGTGCAAAGAGCAAGAAACAAGTCATTGGCTGGGATAAAACAGTTCGATTCAAAAAAGATAAATAATAAAAATAAGCACAGAGCGCCGTATGCTCTGTGCTTATTTATTGCCGTATAAATTATATATCAGACAATACCCCTTAGCTGAAAGTAATTTCACGTCCATCCCCCAACGAACGATCGACCTTCATTTATATACGAAAAAGTGATTGCTATTTTTGTAGAACCAATTGCTTCTCTTGCTGTTCTTTGCGCGTTTCAGTCTTAGGTTCCGTGCTTTCTTGGACACTACGATGTGCCACACGTTTCAAACAAATATGCTTCCACTTTCTTTCGTAACGTTTCATTATTCTAGATGTCCCCCTTGAATGCGCTTTAAAACTATTTGAAATCGCTTACAGGAAATAATATAGCACATATATATAAACGTGACAACACATTTCCGACAATTTTTTGTCAAAAATATGAATAGAATTCGTAAGGGATCGAATATTGTCGAAACCTATCGTTTTTTCTTCGTATAAAAGGCATACTACTTATATGGTAAAGTATTTTATTTCCCCTACCCGCATTTCAAATTCCTTCTATATAAAGTGAAACTTTAATTAACCATCACCAATCGTACTTTTACAGGCAAATAGAGAAATAAAAAAGAGCTGATATGAAATCAGCTCTTTTCCTTCTATTGTTAATGACGCTTCATACGTCCCTCTTTTTGTAACTCTTTAAATAATGCTGCCATCATAAAGAAAATAACAAAGACAAACGGGAATGCTGCAATAATAGCTGCCGTTTGTAAGGCTTCTAATCCGCCAATATATAATAGCGTAGAAGCTATCGCGGCTAGAACGATACCCCAAATCATTTTAATGCGATTTGGTGGGTTTAAACTACCATGTGTCGTTAACATCCCTAAAACAAATGTTGCAGAATCTGCAGATGTAATAAAGAATGTAGAAATAAGAAGAATCGCTAGAACAGATAAAGCTGATCCAAAGCTTCCCATTTGATCAAACATAGCGAATAATCCTACTTCTGTTCCCATCTCTTTAATTTTTTCAAAGATATGTGCATCACCAAACAGCTCCATATGAATACCTGTTCCACCGAAAACAGAGAACCAAAGTGCACCAATTATTGTCGGTACGAGTAACACACCGATTACAAACTCACGAATTGTACGTCCTCGTGAAACACGAGCAATAAACGTACCTACGAACGGTGACCATGCAATCCACCATGCCCAATAGAAAATTGTCCACGATTGAATCCATTGGTTCCCACCTTCGTCTAATGGACTTAAACGGAAGCTCATGCTTGGTAATTCCTGAATATAAGAACCGATTGTTGAAGTGAAGTAATTCATAATAAAGTTTGTTGGACCCGCAAATAATACAATAATCATAAGTGCAAACGCAAAAATAATGTTCGTATTACTTAAATATTTAATTCCCTTATCCAGACCTGTTTGCGCAGATAACATAAATAATACTGTTACGATTGCAATAATAACTAACTGTGTCGTTAATGAGTTCGGGATAGATGTTAAATAACTAACGCCACCCGCAATTTGTTTTGCACCGAGACCTAATGACGTTGCAACACCAAACACAGTTGCAAAAACAGCTAACACATCAAATGAATGAGCAATACGCCCGTGTTCCCCGCCCTTAAATAACGGACCTACTGTCGCACTAATCGTACTTGCTTTTCCTTTTCTAAAGGTAAAGTAAGCAATACATAACGCTACAAACGCATATAGTCCCCAAGGGTGTAATCCCCAATGGAAAAATGAAAAACGCAGTGCAAGACGCGCACTTTCCTCAGTTGCACCTTCTCCAAACGGAGGTGCGTATAAATGGTTTAATGGTTCGGCAACGCCCCAGAAAACTAACCCGATACCCATACCAGCACTAAATAGCATAGCAAACCATGTCATATAACTATAATCAGGTTCGTCATCATCTTTACCTAGACGAATAGAACCGTATTTCGAAACAATTAAAAAGATAGACACACCTAAAATAATAGAAACGGAAATAATATAAAACCAGCCGAACTTACTAACTAATGCAGTTTGAATTGCGGTTGTTACATTTCCTAAACTACCTTTTCCAATAATAGATTCGGGAATAATCCCCCAAATTGTAAATGCAATACATAATGTTAATGAAACGATGAATGTTTTTGTCAGTTTCCTCATCAAATCCCCCTTCGTAGGTTTCGCTTTTGTAAATAACATAAATTCCGATATGTAAAATCGGATAGAAAACTATAATTTTGCGGTGATTTTCTTACTTTCACCTTCACCAATTTGAATTCTTATGGACAGCCTTACCTTTCATATAACCTTTTCACTCTGCAAGAGCTACAAGTTAGAAATACTGCTGTCAAATTGTGTGAGAAAAACGCGGATAGGAATGTATTTTCCTAAAAAAGGATGTGTTACATATGTAAAAAAGGGCAAATTTCTTCCTTGCAACCCTTTCGTTTTGTAACAATTATGCGGTTTTTTTGCTAGTATATAGCACGTGTTTATAG
>NZ_JBNLYE010000249.1:0-6121 GCF_050172095.1 Bacillus sp. GMs2/2 | reverse complement strand
TACATTGCGCTAATAGTCACACTGATAGCAGCATTTACGTTAGATAGAAACTTACTATTTAAGATCGATTACTTTCTTCTAATAACCTTTGTCTGTTTTTTTATTTTTATCGGAAACATTTCCCATTCCGATGCACTGGGGACATTTGCTCGTGCTAATTTAAGAGGAGATACTTCAGTCTTCTTTAGTTCCATATTTTTGAGTCAATTGATTAGCAATTTTCCTACTTCAATTCTTCTATCAAACTTTACTTCTGATTGGAAAGCTTTATTACTAGGAGTAAATATTGGAGGGCTTGGAACAATTATCGCATCTTTAGCCAGTGTAATCTCCTATAAACTATTCATTCAGGCCAATGTTAAAGAGAGTAAGGCGTATTTAATTAAATTTAGCATTTACAACTTTGCATTTTTAATCATACTTACATGTATACAATACTTTATCTTTAAATTTCTAAAAATTTTTTAAAAAATTGATTCCTTTAGAAAAACCCAAATTTCTCAGCATTAAATTGAGAAATTTGGGTTTTAATATAGGTATGTTTAAAGAGCTACAACAAAGTTACCATCAATTTAATATTTTGAGATGTTCTCACAGTGAAAATCTTTTAGCTTTTACGTTGTTTATTAGATTTCAGTTCATTTTTGAAGTCTTCTTCACAAAATCCTTAATGTCCCTCATTTTTTTCCCGCTAATATTATCTTTGATGGTTGAATCTAGTTCAATTTCTAATTTTGCAAATGCTGCTCCTACACAATTATAGATACTTAATCCCTCTATACTCTTTCAAGCGGTAATCCATTCCGATAGAAATTACAAATGACAAAATTTATCCGTTTTTCCTACTTGCTAAATTCAGCAAGTAAAATGTTTTTAAAAACTTCTGGGTTATTAAGGTTTAAACTGTTCGAATTGATAGCGAGTGTATGTTTACCTCCAAGTGTTCCACCAGCAAAAGTGGAAAACCCTGGAACGGCCCCCCTGTGTCCCCATACCGAGACACCGTTCGGAAGCTTAATTTCAAGTATTCCAAGACCATATCCGGTTCCCTCTCTATTTGTAGGAACTGTAGTAAGCATTTGTTTTAACTGCTGTTCCTTCAGTAATTTGCCACCTAGTAAGCAAGAGAAGAATTTGTTTAAGTCGTCAGCAGTAGAAATCACATCTCCATCCGAGCTACCTGGGTTAATATAAGTAACATCTTTTAGCTCACTCGCTCCGTCTAGTTGCAAATAGCCACGGGCATGCTTGGTGCCTGGAATCACGCTTGAATTACCAGGTAGAAATGTATTTGACAAATCAAGCGGTTCAATAATCCGATTTTCAACCTCTTCCGCATAGCTGTTTCCTGTTACTTTTTCAATAAGGATTCCTAGTATTACATATCCTGTATTTGAATAAGACCAACCCTTTCCTGGGGCAAAGTCTGGGGGAAGTGAAATCCCCATCTTTACAAATTCTTCAGCCGTATACGATTTTTTTATATCCGTAATATCAAAGTCTTTTGAATTTATATAGTCAGCAATACCACTTGTATGATTCAATATTTGCCGGATCGTAATCTGGTTACCATCATATCCATTTCCTTGAATAACACCAGGTAACCATTTTTCAATGGAGTCGTCTAGATTCAAACGGTTCTCTCCAGATAATTGAAGTAGAACTGTTGCAATGAACGTTTTCGTCACACTGCCAATGCGAAAGCGAAAATCTGCTTTCATTGGTTTCTTAGTTTTCAGATCCGCTACCCCAGCTGTATAACTCCAAGTTTTACCCCCCTTAGAAATTTTAGCGAGTATTCCCGGGTATCCAAGTTGCAGTTCATCTCGCATTGCTTTCTTAACGGAAGTACGATCGCTTTGCGTACTTGTTTGTAACGAACTAGATACATTTTGCGTAGATTCTGCTTTTACAACTGATGTTGGTGTTATGTATAACAGGGAACTTCCACCTATTAAAAGTGCTAGACTTGCACATGTAATTTTACTGCGTGTTTTCATAAAAAATTCCTCTTTTCTATTTAAATTGTATTGATGGCTGATAGCTGTCTCATATACTAATCACACAGCTATCAACTCTCCCAATGATAAAAGTCAACACTGAATTTGCAATCAACGTACTAATCATTATTTTCACAAACACCATTGTGTTCTAACAATCTCTAAATCACTCTTTTTCCACATACATATTAACCATAGAAATTACTTCTTTTCCTTAAAACACTCTTGTTACTGATTATTTGTTTTATATGTAGGCCGTACTTGTTCCCCCCTTCATGCCTCCTTATATTTTTATCCTACACAATGAAAATCTCTTTTTTCTTACCTATTCCTTACAAATTCCTTACATACAAAATCACTTCTACAATAGGATTGAAGTAGCATCTGTGCCCGAAAGCGCAAAAAACACCGATGCTTTTCGCTTCAGTGTTTTTGCGCTTTACATATTGTAAGATTCGTTTTACTCTTAACAGGTTAAACTGCTGATTTTTTCTAATGCGATTATTCTTCTTGTTATATAAAACAAATTTCATTGTGTTATATGACACACTATGAAATTTGTCATTACGGCACATGATTCTAAATTTATTGATGTACTTGAGATGGACTCACTTTTTGAATTTGAACAAGTATATCAAACGCTTTACCTAATGATATATCAACAGTTTTTGGTATATCAGGCCCTTCGGTAGTTATTCCAGCGAAAATTGGATGTTGTTCGTTTAACCAAGTTTTTGTCACGCCGTTCGCCTTACGTAAATCAATAAAAAATTGACCTTTTTTGACCTGTCCAAAAATGTAGTTATAACTGTTTGGATCATCCGATTTTAATGTTCCATAGGGGCCAAATTCACCATTGCTATTCTTCACATTGTATTGTCCTTCATAAACTGACGTTCCAATAGATACGTACCGTTTTCCGTAATATTCTGCTAAATGCTGCCCTGCTACTTTAGGGTATATAAAAGAAAGCATATTTGTTTTCGAAACGTGTCCATTATGTCCCCATACAATGGTTTTTCCTAAATGTTCTTCAGTCCACTTCGCATTTTCATACAATGCAATATCATGTTTCAAATAAAAATCCGCTGGTTTATCAGGAGGTGTCGCTAACATTGTAGTAAACTGTTCAATAATACGAGCATTTTGCTTTATCCATACGAACTCTTTAGATTTCCCATTTAAATGACTTTTATTTTCCTCTAATAAAGCACTAATTTGTTTAGCATCTAAAACATACTTTTCTTTTTCTTCTTTCGTAAGGCTTTCAAAAGTATTCATATCCTTTGTTACAGGAATAAGCCCTTTTATCTTCTCTTCTACTCTAGGCAACAGTTTTGAATTGTTCGCTTTAATATATTCTATTATATTATTATAAACATTTTCGTTTACTGATTGAATGTCCATCCCGATGACACGTACTTTCGATTTATGTTTTGGATTAGCATTATATTGCCGAATCCAATCAAGTAAATCTAGCATTTCTTTCGTCTTAAATACAGGTGTTAGATGTTGGTTTGGGTTTCCCTTACCAGTAAGAACATATCGATCAAGTTCCAAGGCCCTGTCCCATCCCTCTTCTAAAACTAGATTGGTAAAGCCCTTTTCAGATACTAAATACTTAACAATGCGGTGTTTCATCGTAAAAACTTCATGAGCCCCATGCGTAGCTTCACCTAAACCTACAATTGAAGCTGAACCTACCATATCCTTAAGTGGTTTCAAATCATTAAGAGATGCAGTTGGATTAGTTGTTTTTAAAGGCTTTGCATGTGCTTCTAACCATTTCGCTATTTGATTTGTATTATAGGGAGCTGTAACAGAAACCTCTGTTTTCGAATCTGCATAAGTATTTCCTACAAAATGAGTCATTGTTATAGCAGAAGCAACAATTGCAATAATTATTTTCTTTTTCATAAAAAACCTCCTGAAATATTTACTTATAGCTTTTTGACATACTCTGCCAACTTCCGTTTAAAACATTCATTTTCTTATTACTGTTAAGATACATTTATTCTAGTTCCTAAAACTCACTTATTTCTTAATAGGTTCTTAAGAAATTCTTAATTCACTTATACGAATATAAAACTAAATAAGCTTCAATTCATTGTATTGTAAATTCCTCATTGCATAACATTATAATGTACAGATATCCGTTATAAATGATGTTATCTAAAGTATTCAATTTCAGTATGTATTATTAACGTAGTTAATATATGGTTAATATAAAGTTCCAAATTTTGATTGTTTGTAGTCTCTTTATCATAGAGTTAATTTAGGGGTTATTTTTTGTTCACTTCATTTTTTTCGGCACTCTGCATCTAGACGGTATACCGATTGGCCACAGTTAGACTATTTCAAATCAAAAAAATAGATTACCTGCACACTAAAGAGTATAGCGCACAGGTAATCTAGTTGTTTTTGAGATTAATAAAAAACTAATTTATCTTTTGAATTCTTCCATCAATAACAGACTGAATTGGTTCTTTTGATTTTTTTATATAATCTACTAATGCTTCAAAATCAGTTGGTCCTGTTTCAGCATCTTTACCGTTTTTAAAAGATACAAATCCATCTCCCCCTGAAGCTAAAAATGCGTTAGCAACGACGCTGTAAGTTTTAGAAGGAATAATTTCTTCTCCATTTGTTAAGCGAATACTTGTTACTTTTTCTCCATTGGGCTTGTTCGCATCCCAAGTGTATTGGATGCCTGAAATTTGAAGCATTCTTGTTATGTCTTTTTGCCATTGTTGATTTAAAATATCACGAATGTCTTGACCTGTTAAATTTACTTTTATTAATTGATTTCCGAATGGTTGAATACCATATATCTCTCCCCATGTAATATCACCAGCATCTAAGTCATTACGAATACCACCAGGATTCATAAGTGCAATTTGGGATTGCATTGTTGTACGCTGGGCATCAGCAACTAAATTTCCAAGAGTAGATTCACCAGCCGTATTGAGTTTGCGATCTAGTGGCGCAATAGACTTACCTACAACTTCATTAACAAGAGGTGCGATTTTTGCTTGATATTTCTCCATCTTCTTCTTTATTTTTTTATCAGGCTCTATGCCTTCATGATAAGTTGTAACAATTTCTGCTTTTTTCTCAACAATATCTTGTGTTTTACGATCAATCTTTACATCAACATCAGCAAAAGCCATACCATATGAATTTGCTTGTACGACAAGTTTATTATTAACAGTTCCATTTACATAAGTGTGGCTATGGCCACCAAAAATAACATCGACTTCTGGATCAGTCTCATTTGCTAATCGGACAATATCACCATTTGTTACGCCGTTCCCATCTGTTATACCTCCGTTATGTGCAAGAACAACGATAGATTTAACGCCTAGTTTTTTTAATTGCTTTACGGATTTGTTAATAGCTTCAACTTCATCTGTAATTTCTACATTCTTTAGCATAGTAGGCATAACAAGGTTAGGAACATCCGTTGTTACGACTCCGATAAATCCAACAGGAACTCCTTGTACCTTTTTTATAGTGAATGGTGGTAAAAATAAACGACCGGTGGATTTATTATAGAAATTTGCAGCAACATATGGGAATTTTGCTCCTTTAAAATTTCCTGTTTTCTCATGGTATCCACCATAAATAAGGCGGTTCATTTCTTTAACACCTTCATCAAATTCATGATTTCCTATCGTTCCAACATCGAATTTCAAATCATTTAGAAATTCAATTGTAGGTTCGTCTTGTAATAATGCTGAAACAGGAGTACTTGCTCCAACAACATCTCCAGCATGTACCTTTAATGTATTTGGATTTTGTTTTTCACGATCACGTAAATAAGCCCCTAAGTACTCAATTCCCCCTGCATCTTTATTGTTAATTTTTTTTACAGTGTCTAGTTGCCCATGAAAATCGTTAATACCGAGCATTTGTACATCTATGTAGCGGTTTGGTTCTGTACTTGCTTGGGCTGAAGGCATAGCAAATACACTAGTAAAAGTAACTGTACTTAATGCTAAAGCAACTGGAATGATTTTTTTCAACATAAAATTTCTCTCCCCTAATTAAAATCTGACATAATACGATGTTATTTTAATATATTAAGAGAATTATTTCCACAAAAATTCTACCAATTATAA
>NZ_JBNLYE010000248.1:0-6123 GCF_050172095.1 Bacillus sp. GMs2/2 | reverse complement strand
TATAAAACCAGAATGTTTCAAAAAAAGCTTGCGTTTTATAAGGTAAGGAGTTAGAATACTCTGTAAATATAAAAAGTGATGATCAGGAAAAGTACATGGTGCAAAGGTCTACAGAGAGCAGCCAGTTGCTGGGAAGGTTGCGATACCGCATGATGGAAAGACACCTGTGAGTGTTGCTTTGAACGTGATTATTAGTAAAAGCAAACGGTACCTACCGTTATCAGGGCTAAGATGGTCAGTATGACAATTTGGGTGGTACCGCGGAAAAAATCCGTCCCTATTTATAGGGGCGGATTTTTGTATTCTTTGAAAGGGGGTGAGTGACCGTGGATGATGACGATGACAACAATAACGTAAATAAATATAAAATTACTGGAGGGAAAAATAATGGATTCAATAATGAAGCGTTCACTCACAAAAAAATGTACAAAGCAAAGTGGAAAGGTTGTATTACTTCAAGGATGGGTAAAAAAGATTCGACATCTTGGAAATGTTAGTTTTTTATTATTACGAGACAGAACAGGAGTAATTCAATGTGTATTAGAAAATGAATTGGCTGGATATAAAGTTGATGTAGAAAGTGTCGTCCACGTAATTGGTGAAATAGTCGAGACATCGAAAACAGAATTGGGTGTTGAAGTACTTGCTCATGAAGTGAAAGTAATAAACGGTGCAGAGCCACTTCCATTTGAAATAAATAAAAAGAAGTTACAAGTTGGCTTAGATCAACTACTTAATGAGCGAGTAATATCATTAAGGCATGAGCGAACCGCAGCAATTTTTAAAGTGAAATCTACACTCGTTCAAAGCTTTAGTGAATTTCTTATAGAGAACGATTTCACACGAATATTTACGCCGAAAATTGTTTCGCAAGGGGCAGAAGGAGGAGCAAATGTTTTTAAGCTTCCATACTTCCAAAAAGAAGCTTATTTAGCACAATCACCACAGTTCTATAAGCAAATGATGGTGGCAGGTGGGTTAGAACGAGTTTTTGAAATTGCACCTGTATATAGAGCGGAACATCATAATTCTTCCCGTCATTTGAATGAATATATATCGTTAGACGTAGAGCTTGGTTTTATTCATGATTTTTATGAAGTGATGCAACTAGAAACGGATGTTTTACGATATATGTTTCAACAAGTAGCGAAAAAATGTGAAATAGAACTACAACTATTACAAATAGAAGTACCTGTTATTACTGAAATACCTAAAATTACATTGTTAGAAGCACAAGAAATTTTGAAAAGTAAGTATCGTAAAGAATCTCCTGTAGGGGATTTAGATACAGAAGGTGAAAAGTTACTAGGGAAATATGTGAAGGAAATATATAATAGTGAATTTGTTTTTATTACGCATTATCCGAAAAAAGCGAGACCGATGTATACGATGCCGAATAAAGAGAATCCAGCTATTACTGATTCATTCGATTTATTATATAAAGGATTAGAAATAACGTCAGGGGCACAGCGAATTCATAATTATGAAATGTTACTCGCTTCGTTTAAAGAAAAAGGATTACACCCAGATAAATTTCAATCTTATTTAAATACATTTCGATATGGTTGTCCACCACATGGAGGTTTCGGAATTGGGTTAGAAAGGGTTGTATATAAACTTTTAGAATTAACAAATGTACGAGAGGCGAGTGCTTTTCCGAGAGATTGTACTCGTCTCATACCGTAAAAAGAATCTTCGCGATTATCGCGAAGATTCTTTTTTTATAGTTCGTTTAAAAAGGTGAAAATATAGACTCTTTCTTTTTCTAATAAGCTTAGTAAAAGTCAGTTGAAATATGAACCATTTCGACAAAAAAATCAATATACCCTTGACAGTTACAAATATAACAGATATACTTCATATTAATTTCAAAAGAAAATATATTCTAAATATTAAAATGTGTTGAATAGGAGTAGTAAGGTCATGTATTTGTACAGAGAGCTATGGGTTGGTGTGACATAGTCAAATGACATCCTGAACTCGCCTAGGAGCAGTAAGGTGGAACGGAATTACATTCTTAGTAAATCTTAACGGTTAACCTTCGATATTAGGTTTGTAATCAAACGATTACTACTAAGGTGGATTCATAATGGAATCAATAAGGGTGGTACCGCGTTAAGTAAATGGCTTAGCGTCTCTTTATATAGAGATGCTAGGCCATTTTTTTATTATATGGAAGAAGAAATGGAGGGTTTATTTGAATAGGTTTATAAAATTTATTTATTTATATAAAAAGATTTAATTAGGAGGAAAATGAGATGAAACAGACGGAGCAATGGACTTCGAAATTAGGTTTTATAATGGCGGCAGCCGGATCAGCAATTGGACTTGGTGCGATATGGAAGTTCCCTTATATCGCTGGGAAGAGTGGGGGAGGAGCGTTCTTTTTAATATTTATATTATTTACTGTTTTAATTGGACTACCGCTACTTATAGCTGAATTTATGATTGGACGCAGTACGCAGAAACAAGCAGTTGGAGCATTTAAAAGCATCGCACCAAATACAGGATGGCATTGGATTGGACGCCTTGGTGTTGGAACTTGTTTTATACTACTTTCGTTTTATAGTGTTGTAGGTGGATGGGTATTAATTTATTTATTCAGAGGAATAACTGGACAACTGATTACTCCAGGACAAAATTACGGTACATTATTTACTGAAACAATTGGGAATCCTGCTTGGGCTATTATGGGACATTTCGCTTTTATGTTCATTACGATATGGGTTGTATCAAAGGGTGTACAAAACGGAATTGAAAAAGCAAGTAAATATATGTTGCCAGCATTGTTCGTTTTATTTGTCGCTCTTATTATTCGTTCGTTAACACTTGATGATGCAATGAAAGGTGTGAAGTTTTTCTTACAACCAGATTTCTCAAAGATTACTTCGGAAAGTATTTTGTTCGCAATGGGGCAATCATTCTTTGCAATTAGTATCGGGATTTCAATTATGGTTACGTATAGTTCCTATTTAAATAAAAAAGAAAGTTTACCAAAATCAGCAATAACAATTGTTGGATTAAATTTATTTGTTTCATTATTTGCAGGTCTTGCTATTTTTCCAGCCGTATTTTCATTAGGAATGGAGCCAACAGAAGGACCTGGATTACTATTTATCGTATTACCATCTGTATTTAGTCAAATCCCATTCGGTGGATTTTTCTTAACAGTATTTCTTGCACTATTTACATTTGCGACATTAACATCAGCATTTTCTCTACTAGAAACTGTTGTTTCAGCATTAGCAAATGGTGAACAAGAAAAGAGAACGAAATTATCATGGCTGATCGGTTTCGGCATTTTCTTGGTAGGTATACCATCAGCGTTATCATTTGGAGTATGGAGTGATATTACGATTTTCGGAAAGAATATTTTTGATGCAGTAGACTTCTTATCTAGTAATATATTAATGCCACTTGGAGCACTATTTATTAGTATTTTCGTTTCATTCAAAATGGAGAAGAAGGTACTAGAAGCAGAGTTTTTTGTAGGTGGAAATTATGGAAAGAAAGTATTTACTTATTGGGCATTTTTACTTCGATTTGTAGCACCACTTGCAATAATTATAGTCTTCTTAAATGTAATAGGGATTATTTAACATTAAATGTTATAATACTCAGTAAAAAAAGGGGTGATGATCATAAAGAAAAATTTGATAGAAGCAGGGAAATATATGAATATTAGAGGGAAAACGCTATACGTTGAAACACATGGAAATCCTAAAAATAAGCCAGTCTTATACTTGCATGGTGGACCAGGAGAAAGTTGTTATGATTTTTCATTTCATCAATCGGAACGTTTAAAAGATTCTCTATATGTAATTATGATAGATCAAAGAGGTGTTTGTCGCTCAGAAGAAATTACTGAAGACGAAGCTTTTGGATTAAATGATTTGATTGAAGACTGTGAGGAATTAAAAAAAGTATTACAAATTGAGAAGTGGTCTATAATTGGACACTCTTTCGGTGGATATGTAGCATTGCTTTATGCGTCGATATATCCAAGTTCAATAGAGAAAATAATATTTGAAGGACCAACTTTTGATTTTGCATTAACAAGTAGGGCTTTGTTACAAAAGACAGGGCATTTATTAAAAAAGTATGGAAAAGAAGAAGTAGCAGAAGAGTGCTTTGCTTATTCATCTAGCGAGGCTAGTTCAGAAGAGTTATTAGAAGCTTATATAAGATTAAGCGCTGAATTAGAAGAAAAAAGAATGGAGATTTACAATAATAAGGAAGATAGGACAGATGAGAGTTTATACAGTGATGAAGAGTGGGAAATATTTTCAAATCGCTCCAAAATTCACTTTGATAGATTAAAATTAGAGGGAGCATGTCATACATCATTATTATCAAAAATAAAAGATGTACAAAATCTAATGTTATTAATAGTAGGAAAACATGATGTAGTAACGTGTGAAGAACAAATTAAAACATTTAATAAAGATGCCCGAAACGGCAAGTATATCGTATTTGAAGAGAGCGGTCATTCACCTCATTATGAGGAAGCAGATAGATTTGCAGAAACAGTCATACATTTTTTGAAATGAAGAAAAGGGTGCTTCTATAAATGAGAGGCACCCTTTCTAAATTTCTGGATATGTGATTGTGATGTTAGGCCACTTACTTTGCCAATTCTTTTTTATAACTCTGTTTTTGTACATATGTAATCGTTCTTTCGATTCAAGAAAATGAGCTGTTGGTTTCACTTGTAAGGAAAGGACATCTTCAATACCCCATGGGGCTGTTAAGATAACGTTGTTTAGTTCATCAAGTGTAACTCCTAAAGCCGTTGCTGTTTCAGGGAATTTAGAAATAGCATTAACAGAAGAAGAATATGGTGGCATATTATTCACTACATGCATACGAGCTTGATTTTTTACAGACCAAGGGATAGTAGCATCAATATTCATTAATTTCGTTTCTAATGATTGTTCGTATATCTCATCTTGATGTAGACTATCATAATAAATCACATCAACATCAGGCATAGCCGTTTTCGCTTCATAGTCATGTAAAGTATCCCAAATTTTAGAACGAACAAATCCGGCACAAATCCACCAATCAGGTAGCTCTAGTGATTTTGCCATTTGTAATACATTCATCATCCATTCGTCGTTTTCTATTAAGCGAATTATATCTTTCTCTGTTTTGATCTTCATTGATAAATTCACCTTTCTAGTAAATTAATGCATCAGTTCAATAATCCATAAAATCCAGTAAGCACCTGGTACAAATAGCAGTTGTGCTAATAATGTGCCGAGAAGTCTAGAAATCATTAGCCAACCATACATTTTACTCATAGATTCAGCACCGCTTTCTGATTGTAGAGCACGTTCTGTTAAAAGAGCAATGCGTGGATCGAGTAATACAGTTAATAAAATAGTGGCGAAACCATTTACAAGGCCAGAAGCTGTACTTGCATTTGTTGCATAATCTGGATTTAAAAAAGAAGCGTAAAGGGCTGAAAGTACCCCTGCTGTATAAATAGCAGTAGCAAACATGTTAATAAGCATAATACGCTTTGGAATACCACCGATACGCAGTCTATGAATCATTTCTAACTTTGGAAAACGGACATATTTTTTTGTGTACTTTAATTTTTGAATGTTATTCGTTTTCATCATTCGAATGAAAGAACCGTCTGTTTCAAAGTTTTGAATGACATATCCAAATAATTTTGTCAAAGTTGGATAAAGAATGATCGCGATTAATGTACCGATAGAAGCCGATAATAGTACGAGTCGTATAATATGCTCTAAATTAATAGAAGAATCTAGTTTTGCTTCATCGACAATACCACCGATTAAAAAGGCTTGTAGTAAGTTTGATGTTCTTGAAATAAGTAACACCATTCCTACAACAGACAAGGCAACCGCAATCTTTTTTAAACGTACTCCAGCTAATCGAATACTATAAGAGCTTGTTTCAACTGCGTGGATCACAATTGTGAAAGCCATTATAAAAATTAACGTAATTGACATTTGTTTCACCAGTTTCTATTAAAATAATTGTAACTTTTTTACTGTATCATATCTATCGTATTTTGTAACTGAAAGTATGTGACATATGGAAATTGATTTTTCGAAAAAATAGATAATAATAGTATAATAGGGAGAAGTG
>NZ_JBNLYE010000247.1:0-6124 GCF_050172095.1 Bacillus sp. GMs2/2 | reverse complement strand
TATATTATAAAATACAAATTATTAAAACACCATTCCACTTCGTACGACGATAAGTTTACATAACAATTTTATAGTTCATCTTTATCTATATGTTCTAAATGACCTCTTCCCCAACTACACACACTATCCAAAACAGTACTGACTGTTTTTCCATGTTCAGTTAAGCTATATTCTACTTTAGGTGGTATTTCTTGATAATGCTTATGAATCTTATAAATCTCTTTCTCTTGTAAAAAGGCCTGGCCATAATAATGAAATTGCACATACTGTTCTATATTTAATGCAAAATAGTTTTACTACGAGTAATGTATTATTTCCAGATGGAGGGTACACATATCATTAAATTATTAGCAACAAAAGCCCCTTATTACAGTGGCTTTTGTTGCTAATTTAAACATTGCTGAAGTAATATAGGATTCTCTTTTATTAGTTCTGCTAAAACAAAAGTTGTGGAAAAGGTTGTAAGATTAACTCTTTATCCAGCAACCCCTTTTATTCTCGAATCATACCGCCTCATCCAATAAAAGCCGCCCTAATTTCTATTCCCTACACTTTTATATAAAATTAACCTTATAAAGGTAGGATTCAACAACTTCTTACAGAATTCTATATTTAATACGTATTGGACGGATTATTTTCAAATTCCTCTTTACTAAAGGTGGTTCATACAATTGTGAAATTTGTACAAGAACGAAGATTAACTGTCAAGACAATTTTTTCAAAAGAATACAAGATTTTTATTTTTGGTTTACTCATTTCACGAATCGGGGATTCATTATATACTTTTGCACTGCCTTGGATTGCCTATCAATTAACTGGTTCAGCTGTAATTATGAGTTCTTTATTTGCTGTAAACGTATTGCCAATCGTTTTATTTGGCCCTTTAGTTGGTGTACTAGTTGATCGATATGACCGAAAAAAGTTACTTTGGATGTCGTATATTACCAATATTATTTTAGTAAGTCTCGTACCAATTCTACATGCATTACATATATTAGAAGTCTGGCATTTATACGTAATTACTTTTATCTTAGCAGTTATGTCCATGCTTTTTGATGTAACAACAGTTACAGTCATTCCACACATCGCAGGTGCATCATTAACGAAGGCTAATTCTTTATATCAAATGGTTAATCAATTGGCTAGTTTGTTTGGTCCAATGATAGCTGGGCTTTTCATATCTTTTATTGGCGGCTTTCAAGTACTTTGGATTAATGTTCTTTCATTTATTGCTACATTAATTGCTGTGATTATATTACCTTCTATGAAAAACTTAAATAAAAAGAATACTGATAAAAAAACATTGCAAAATGTACTAAATGATTTGTTTGATGGTTTTAAATGGCTCAAAAATGATTGGTTAAATATAGCTTTGTCACTTCAAGCTATGGTAGGTAACTTTGGAGCAAGTGCTGTTTTAGGTGTACTTATGTATTATTTATTATCGACATTAAATCTCACCTCCGCACAAAGTGGCTATAATTATACTTTAATAGGAATAGGTGGGCTTTTAGGAAGCTTAATTGCCGTTCCTTTAGAAAAGAAATTTCGACGTGGTGTACTTATTCCTTTACTCCTATTTTTAGGAGCGCTTGGATTAACATTTGCTTTGTGGAGTACATATTGGCTTGCTCCCGGAATTGCTTTCGGAATCGCGATGACATGTAATATCACATGGAATACGATTGTTACATCAATTCGGCAGGAAACTGTTCCATCCAATTTGCAAGGACGTGTTTTAGGTTTTTCTCGTGTACTTACACGATTATCTATGCCATTGGGGGCATTAGTAGGTGGAATTATTTCAGCCTACAATCCTGTATTTATATTTGCTTTAGCTGCTTTTACTAAAATAATTGAAGTCTTTATTGCCTTATATAGTCCGATACGAAAACTGTAAAGATAAAAATTTATATATCTTGAGATATTAATAAAATAAAAAAGGCATAAAACATGCCTTTTTTTATTACTTATTTGTTTATTGGATAACAAACTTCTGTAACCCACTTATTAGGATCGTATTCCATCGCTGGGCTCACATGATAAATATTAAACATCGGGCCTGCTAATTTGTAACCCTCTGTCTCAATCCATTTTGCCGCAGCCTCATTTACAGCTGTCATCTGTTCATAACTTCCATTAACTGTTATAGAAGCTACATGAGTCGATTCCATATTTTTAAATGTAACGTCTTTTGTATTTTCGTGCTTACCAAGAATACTTAGCTGTATTTCTATATCCACATCATTTTCTTTGTATTCACGATCATGGAAAACCGCAATACTATAACTCGGTTGGGCAATACTAATATTTTTCATTTGAATTTCTTGCATTAATACACTCCATAAATCACCTTCGCAATTATACGATGGAATAATCTTTCTAACACTAGCTACAGTTCTTTCTGGAATTTCTTTTATTGAAACATGATAATTCATCTCAACAACATCCTCTCTCATCGTTTTCATTGAGTCTTCGAGGAGACGTAATTGTTTTTGGAGGTTATTCATGTCTTCTTTAATTTGAGCACTACGATTAAAAAATTGCTCTTTTATGGTATCTATATTATCGCATTCTATTATTTCTTTGATGGTAGCAATATTAAACCCCATAGCTTTTAACGTTTGAATTTGATTTACTTTTTTTAATTGGTCTGCTGAATAAAATCGATATCCACTCTGCTCATCGACTTTTACTGGTTGTAGTAATTCCACTTTATCGTAGTGTCTCAACATTCGTATACTAATGGAAGATAGTTTTGAAAAATCCCCTATTTTAAACATGATTTCCTCCTATAAGTTACATCTACTTTGAAGCTCAACTTTATCTTAAACAATGACATTGTGTGAGGGTCAATCGTTTTTTTGACGATTTAAACGATAATTTAACATGTTATATTTACATAATTAAAAACCTATATTCCTATTTTATGACTACTACAATTGACAATCCATCATCAGTTATTTTTCTCTAAACATTCATAAACCGCCATCATATCTCGTTTATCCAACTCACGTATGCGATTGAAAATGGGTATTTGTCCAACAGCTTCTGTTAATAAGCTTTCATTCACAACATCACTTACTTTTCCAGTTAACCACGTTTGTACATCCACGCCCTCGACAACTTCTTTTAACCCTTCGTCATTAATACCACTTGCATTACAAGTTACACATGGAATTGTTAGTTTAAAGACACCATCATGTAAATTATCTTCGGTTATCACTTTCTTACCTTTACAAAATGGACATGGATTACTTTTTTTAATTTTATTAATTTGGGTAACTAATTTTTTGTATCCAAACGCTTCGTATACATACGTAAGTTTTTTATATTTACCATTTGTGAAATACTTATCTATAATGGTTTCTCTCGTTTCATAAACATTAGGGAAATCACAAACAGTTACCTGATTATTAACACTAATGGATTCGATATTTCCTTTTATTTCGCTCCAGAATGGTAAGACATTTTGTAACACCATTTCATAGTTTGAAAAGCTTGCTTGTTCTAATTCAAACATTTTCAATGCAACTTGTGCTTTTCTTGGCAATAAAGAAACATCTTCCGTCAATACCATATCGCCACCAACAATAGACTTCAATTTAACAAGTGCCGGTAAATCACCAACTATTTTCAATACTTTATTAATAGGCTGATTGATTATTTCACGAATATCTACGTTACCAAATTTAAGTGGTTTATGATGATTTAAAACCGTCCCCTCACAAATTGGACATTTCATCATTTTTTTTGAACTCTTAATTTCTTCTTTAATAGGTGCTTTTGAAATAACAATATATCCACCAATAATTGTATTAAACCCTACCCATGTTCTGCGTGTCTTTCCTTTTTTATCATAAAATGATTTTTCAAAATATCCGTACCAAAACGTATGCTTTTCTTCTTCTGACATATCATTATAGCTCTTTGACAAATCGTGACCAAGCTCATTTTTTATTTCTTCGAATAGAAATTCTATTTTTTCATGCTGATAAAATTTTAATACCTTCATGATTTCTTGATCGAATAGCCCATCCCAAAATGGAACACTTTTATCTTGAATGGCAATATCTTTATCAAAAACTTCAATTTGAAGACGTCCAGAACAAGATGGACAATGATTGTCCTGTGAATAGAAATCAAAACTTCTCGTATCTTTATTAATTGGATGAGCAGCTACAATATGATTAATTAATCCACCAATCTCATATAAGAAACTATATTGACTATATAAATGTCTTTCAAGATCAATAGCAATAACAGGTGCGATTGTATCAGATTCATATTCACCATAAATTAACCTAGCCATTGATGATAAACTTTTTAAAATACCGCCCTTATAAACATTTTCGGCATTTTTAAAATAGTTAATATGATTTTCTTCTAAATAGTGAACTCCTTTTTTCTGCTTAAGCATTGAAGAGATATTTATTTTCTCTGTGCTATTCACATTACTTTTTTGACGATAGTAATCCTCATGTTTAACAACATCCAAATGCTCTACAGATTCATTCTGCCTTTTTCCAAAATCAACTATATAATCAGAGCTTTCTAACATGTAACGATTATGCTCAATCATAATGATAGAAACTGATTCATCTTGCAGAATACCTCTAATACTATCGATAAATTGATTTAAAATATTTTGTGATAAACCTTTTGAAGGCTCATCAAAAATGAATAATGTATGTGGATTTCTAGTGTTTGCAAATAATTCCGAAACTAAATGAACACATTGAAACTCACCTGTCGATAATGTTTGTGTTTTTCTCTCTAATGTTAAATAGCCGAGCCCTAATTTAATTAGTAAGCTCAAACGTTTATAAGCGATATCTTCATTTGGAAGTTCATCAATAATATCCTCAATCGAGCGCTCAAAAATATCATCAATGTCTTCACTATACTTTGTGAGTTTCTTTTTAATATCTAGGAAAGTTGCTACAGTTGATCGACTTGTAATTGATTGATTTCGGTCTTGTCCTACCATAACTAATTTATCTTTTGGATATCGTTTTAAAAAATCTGTAGCTAGACATTCGTTGACAAGTGTAGATTTCCCACATCCCGATTCTCCTGTAACCGTTACAAGCCTGTTTTTAGGAATTTGAAACTCCGCCATTTGGATATTACGGCAATATAAATCATAGAATGTATAATATTCTGTTGGTATTTCTTTATTTCGCTCCCACAGTATTGACTTTGGTCTTGGTGATTCTTTCACAATTTTCCCGCCATATTTTCCGCTACCAGGTCCAAAGAACAATTGCTCATCAGTTGTATCTAGTACCGTATCTGAATGATCAATAAGCCAAATTTGATTTTTACACCCTAATCGTTTAATCTCTTCTAAAATTTGTAATAATGTTTCATGATCAAGTCCAACTGAAATCTCATCAATAATAATTACAGCATTTTCACTTACTGCCATGAATTCAGCCAAATAAAGTCGTGTTAACTCTCCACCTGACAACGTACCCATAATTCGATTTAATGTTAAATAACCAGTGTTCATATTAATAATATTTTGCAGTATATGCTGTTTTTCCTCACTAATATTTAATTGTTTTGCTATTGAAAGAATAGATTCAACACTTAAATCATTAATATTTGAAATTGAATGTGGCTTGGCCAACAAATCAATTTCATGTTTTTCAATTTCTTCACTATAACGTTTTCCCTTACATTTTTTACACTCAACATTTTTTGTAGTACCACGGCCTTTACAACCAGTACACCAGCCTAATTGATTATTAAATGAAAAGACCTCTGGAGAAAGATTAAATACTTCAGCAAGTTTTTCCCGAACCTCTGTAAAAACACCAGTATGAGTACCAATCGTTGAACGTGGATTAGACGAAATCGATGATTTCCCTAAAAAAAGTACTAATGGCATTTCTTCCATCTTAATAGCACTAAAATTTGTTTCCATAATGTTAGGAAATAAATATTGATATTCAGCCTTTGGTAATAAAGAAACTAATCGTTTTTTTGACTCTTCACCAATTGTTTGGCAAAAAGTTGTTTTACCCGATCCAGATAACCCAGCAATTCCAAACGATTTATTAAACGGTATAGTTGCATCTAATTTATTTATGTTATTAGCAATTAATTGATTTACTTT
>NZ_JBNLYE010000246.1:0-6137 GCF_050172095.1 Bacillus sp. GMs2/2 | reverse complement strand
ATTTGTTTTAGATATTAAAAAGTGCCAAAACCCTTGTGGTATAAGGGGTTTGGCACTTTTGTGTTTTTTATATTTTATCAAATAAACAATTCTAAAACTGTTCATTCTTCTCCCAAGATTCAACGATATAATGTGCGATCGTCGGATTGAAGCCTTTACCAACTAAAAACATAATCGCAGCAACTTCTGTTAATGCGTGTTCATGTGATGTATGTTTTGCTTCATTTAAACCGTAATCTACCCATGGTTTTACGAAATCTAGTACGGGTTTCTTGAAAGGTAAAAACTGTGTACCGACAACTTGTTGAATTTGTTGTTGTGTTGGTTCAGTAATTGGTCCAGGTGGTAAGATTTGTGGTTGAGTTGGATCTATTGTTGGTGGTTTAGGTGGTGAGACACGTGCGTCGTAGTTTGGTTGATACATTTGTTGTTGGTATTGCGGTTGTTGTGGTTGAGTTGTGTATGGGTTTTGTGGTGCTGCATATGGATTTTGTTGATATTGTTGTTCTTGGTTTTGTGGTGCTGCATATGGATTTTGTTGATATTGTTGTTCTTGGTTTTGTGGTATTACATATGGATTTTGAGGATATCGCTGTTCTTGATTTTGTGGTGCTGCATATGGATTTTGAGGATATTCATAATTTGGACGTGTGTCATATGGATTTTGTTGAAATTCAGTTTCTTGGTTTTGCGTTGTTGCATATGGGTTTTCGTCATATTGTGGTTCTTGCTGTTGTAACTCTTGTTCTTCGTATTGTTCTGTGTATCTCTGTTCTTGTTGTTGAGGATACAATGGTTGCCTTGGATAAGGCGGTTGATTATTATAGAACATGTTTATTCCTCCTTCATGATGATGCCTACCACCTAGTGTATGGGCGGACAAGAAAATATGTGATGAAAAAATGCGGGCGTGTTACAATAAGTAACTGGGTGAAGATAAAATGACAAAACAAGAAAAAATTCAAAAAACAATTACTTTTGTAAAACATATTTTAGAAAAAGATGCGAGTGGGCATGATTGGTATCATATTGAACGTGTACATAAAATGGCGATTTCTTTATCTGAGCAAGAAGGTGGAAATCGTTTTATAATTGAAATGGCAGCATTACTTCACGATGTGGCAGATGAAAAGCTAAATGAAAGTGAAGAAGCAGGAATGAAAAAAGTTTCTGATTGGTTAGAAGAGCTACGGGTTGAAGAAGAGGAAAGTAAACATATTCTTCATATCATCGCCAATATGTCTTATAAAGGTGGCCATGGCGGCACAGTAGAGTCACTTGAAGGGAAAATTGTTCAAGATGCGGATCGTTTAGATGCTCTTGGTGCAATAGGAATTGCTCGTACATTTGCATATGGTGGGGCGAAAGGGAGATTAATGTATGACCCAACTATTCCGCCGCGTGAAGAAATGACGAAAGAAGAGTATAGAAAAAATAATGATCCATCTTTAAATCATTTTTATGAAAAACTTTTGAAATTAAAAGATTTAATGAATACGAATGCAGCAAAACAAGAGGCTGAAATTCGTCATCGTTATATGGAACAGTTTATTGAACAATTTATGAAAGAGTGGAATGCACAAATATGAAAATGTTAACTGTGGAGAACTTATCAAAATCATATGGAGAAAAGCCGTTATTTGATGGATTATCATGTAGTATTACAGAAGGACAACGTGTCGGAATTATTGGTGTAAACGGAACTGGTAAATCGACATTATTAAAAATTATTGCAGGATTAGAAACTCCTGATACAGGTGATATGACGCATTCACGTGGGTATACAATTAGTTATTTATCACAGCAACCAGAGTTTGATGAAAAACTGACAGTATTAGAGCAAGTGTTCCATGGTGATACACCTTTAATTCGTCTTCTTCGTGATTATGAAAAAGCACTATTAAATATTGAAAAAGATCCAAGTAATGAAAAAGTACAGGAACAATTGTTTGCAGTGCAGCAACGTATGGATGCAATGAGTGCATGGGAAGCAAATGCAAATGCGAAATCTCTTTTAACGAAATTAGGAATTACGGACTTCACTGCAATTGTTGGGAATTTATCTGGTGGACAGAAAAAACGTATCGCAATGGCACAATGTTTTATTGAAACACCGGATCTATTAATTTTAGACGAGCCTACGAACCATCTTGACCATGAGACAGTTGAATGGTTAGAAGAATATTTAGCGAGATATACAGGTTCGGTATTACTTGTAACCCATGATCGTTATTTCTTAGATCGTGTGACGAATCGTATTTTTGAATTAGATAATGGTAAACTATATAGCTACGAAGGAAACTATAGTACATTTTTAGAAGCGAAAGCACTTCGTGAAGAGCAAGAATTGGCACAAGAATCGAAACGCCAAAATTTATATCGTCGTGAACTTGCTTGGATTCGTCGTGGTGCAAAAGCCCGTTCTACGAAACAAAAGGCGCGTATTCAGCGTTTTGATGAGCTAAAGGCACAAGAAGGACCAGCTGCAAAACAGTCAGTTGATATTGCACTTAGCGGTAGCCGTCTTGGGAAAAAAGTACTTGAGTTAAAAGATGTAACGAAAAAATTTGGTGATAAAACGGTATTAAACAACTTTAATCATATTGTGAAACCAGGCGATCGCATCGGAATTATTGGAGCGAATGGAAGCGGGAAATCTTCGCTATTAAATATGCTTGCAGGTAAGTTATCTCCTGATAGTGGTGAAATTGAAGTTGGACAAACTGTAAAAGTTGCTTATTATACGCAAGAAAATGAAGAGATGAATTTAAATCAGCGTATGATTGAATACATTAAAGAGATTGCAGAAGTTATTCATACGACAGATGGAAAAGTAATTGGTGCATCTCAAATGTTAGAACGTTTCTTATTCCCGACGCATTCACATGGTACACCACTTGGTAAACTATCTGGTGGTGAAAGAAGACGTTTATATTTATTACGTATTTTAATGGGAGAACCAAACGTACTTTTACTTGATGAACCTACAAACGATCTAGATACACAAACATTAACAGTACTAGAAGATTATTTAGAAGATTTCCCAGGTGTCGTTTTAACTGTATCGCATGACCGTTACTTCTTAGATAAAGTAGTAGATGAACTGTTCATCTTTACTGGCGGAGGCGAAGTGCGTGAATTCCTAGGTAGTTATACAGATTATTTAGAAATGGAAAAAACGAGAGAACTTATGGAGAAAGCGGAAGTTCAAAAAGAGAAAAAAGTTGTAGAAGAAGCTCCAAAACAACAACGTAAACGTAAACTTTCATACAATGAACAGCGTGAATGGGAAACGATTGAAGATACAATTGCCGAACTTGAAGAGAAAATTGAGTCAATTGGAGAAGAACTTGCGAAAGTTGGATCTGACTTCACAAAGGCACAGGAATTATCTGAAGCACAGCAGAAAACAGAAGAAGAGCTAGAAAAACAGATGGAAAGATGGAGTGAACTATCAGACATCGTTGAAGGATTAAAATAAAAACAAGCTGCATATATTGAAAAGTAAAGAGAAAAACTTTACACTATTGGTAGAACCTATTTTAGGAGGGAAAAAATGAGAACATCTAATCCAATGTTGAAAAAAGAGGCATTCCGTAAAGAGGGAGCAAGCGCTTCTGCGATGACGATTGGCGGAACAGTAGGCAAAACGTTCATTATGCTTATCTTGCTACTTGCAACGTCTGTCTATTCATACATACAGATGATGCAGGGGACGATGAAGATGCCAGTATTAATTGGTGCTTTAATCGTTGCGGCAATCATCGCATTTGCGTCTATGTTCTTCCCGCGCATTTCACCTTTTGGTGCACCAATCTATGCAGCGGTAGAAGGGGTTGTGTTAGGAAGTATTTCAGCAGTTTATACAATGAAATTTGGCGATTCTATCGTTTTAAATGCTGTATTACTAACAATCTCAATTCTATTTGCAATGTTAGTGTTATATGCAACACGCGTAGTAAAAGTAACGGATAAATTCCGTACAGGCGTTATGGCAGCAACACTTGGAATTATGGTTATGTATTTAGTCGTATTCCTACTAAATATGTTTGGTGTAACTGTTCCATACATTCACCAAGGTGGTACAATCGGTATTATTATTAGTGCAGTTGTTATTGTAGTTGCTGCATTAAACTTATTACTAGATTTCGATTTAATCGAAAATGGTGTACGTAGTCAAGCTCCGAAATATATGGAGTGGTATACTGCGATGGGACTAATGCTTACATTAGTATGGTTATACTTAGAAATTCTTCGTTTCGTTTCTTACTTTACGAAAAATGACTAATAAAAAAATCCTGCATGAAAAATGCAGGATTTTTTTATTTTCAAAGATATATTGAATGTATGGTATAATATGGATGATAGCAACTTGAAGTGAAGGAGATGGAATATGATGAAAGAGAAGAAGGGGATTATGAAAAAATTATTTTTTAAAAGTTTTTTCATAGAACTAGATGAAGCTTTAACGTATCCATCATCAAAAGTTATTACTTCAGCGATTGAAGGATATGCAACTGAATGCAATGAAAGACTAAAATTTGAGAGTAAAGTTAAACCGATTACTTTCTACTTAGAAAATGTAATGTACCGTGCTGAAATAAAGATGGCTCGCGGAGGATATTACATATCTTGTACTGAAGTGTAATAAATTTTGAAACTATACATGTTTGAACTATGTATGGTTTCTTTTTTTGTTTTGTAAGGTCCAAAATAATACTTTCTACTTACGGATATATCATTTTGTGCTTTTTACCATTCAAACATTTCTCCTTACAATGAAGAAAAACATGTGAGGTGGTATAACTTATGATGAATCGAGTTGTATTAATCGGTAGATTGACAAAGGAGCCAGAATTATACTACACAAAACAAGGCGTCGCTTATGCACGAATATGTGTTGCGGTGAATAGAGGATTTCGAAATAGTTTAGGTGAACAACAAGTCGATTTTATTAATTGTGTCGTTTGGCGCAAATCGGCTGAGAATGTAGCTGAATATTGTAAGAAGGGGTCGCTCGTTGGGATTACAGGGCGTATTCAGACTAGTAATTACGATGATGAACAAGGCAAGAGAATATATAGAACTGAAGTTGTGATTGAGAGTATTACCTTTTTGGAGAGAAGGCGGGAGGGGGCATCGTAATAAAAGGTGATTTTAAGTAATAGCTTCGGAAAAAATTGTGGAAAGTATTTTAATAAACTTAAAGAGGGGATACCGCCAGCTTTTTTGAAAAAACAAGTAAAGAGTATACAAAATTTTATAACGTTTTTTGGCTAATCCAGTAACAAACGAGAACCATAAAACCCATCACAGGATAGGAATGTATAAAAAGATGAATCGAGTGATAGAAAATAAAAAAAGGGATTCCTTCTGAGAGTAAGGAATCCTCCTTTTTGTTGCAACCGATAATAGGACGTTATGTTAATTAGAAATGTATACGATATTCATAAAATCCGAACTGTTCAATTTGTTAAAAAAACTATAGTTGAAATTCTTTCTTTATAATTTCAGCTACTTCTGTAGCATTTAAATTCGTATTATTGATCCTTATATAATTTTTCTCTGTAATTTCTCCTTCTCTTGAATTTAATCTAAAATTTTCAAATGTGCTTAATAAATTTTGTTCAGATTGTTCAATCTTTCTTTTCGTTGGCTTATGTTCAAGTCGATGAGGTGTTTTATTTCGTTGAAGTCTTTCTTCTACATCAGCTTCTAATTCAACAAAATAAATATCAACCCCTTGGGAACGAAAAATATTACATATACTTTCAACATCATCCCAATCTTTCTTTTCATTAAACGCCCATACGTATGTAAAAATCATTCCATAATGTTCACTCTTTGAAAATGATTGAAATATTTCCTTTCGGAAAAGATGGGTTAATCGCCACATTTCCGAAGAGAATCCATACAATGGCTCCAATAAATCAATTGTCATATGGTTATGAAATAATTTTAAATCAGTCATCTTTGCTAGTTCTTGTCCAACTGTCATTTTCCCAACTGCTTGTGGCCCAAATATCAAAACAAACTTTTTCATTGAATTCCCTCCAAAAAATAATAAGACATTAATTATAAAATAAGAGATTCTGTAAATGTATCACAATCAAAATATTTTGTAGAATCTATATACT
>NZ_JBNLYE010000245.1:0-6224 GCF_050172095.1 Bacillus sp. GMs2/2 | reverse complement strand
GAAGCTCCTACAAATGAAAAATGGATTAATGAATTAAAGGAACAAATTGATAAAGATTTACCTGTTAATTATCGCTTACTTACTCCAATGTCTAATAGAGATAAACAGACGACATGGTCAATGAATTTCGAACGAGATAATAAAAAAGAAGCTGTCATCGTATATAAAATACCTAATGAAGATTATCATATATATTTAGCCGTATATGAGAAGAAAAATAATGGATGGAATATGAAGTCAACATATACATTTGATGGGGAAGAAGTAGATATTGTTGAGGTAGGAGATTTCACAGGGAGTGGGAAAAGGGAACTATTGATAGGAATAACTACCAATCGTGATTTATTAGAAAACACAATGTATGTTTTTTCCGATGAGAGTGACGATATAAAGGAATTTTATAGACAGAAGTATACAAAGTTATTTATAGATGATTTAAACAAAAATGGTTTTAAAGACATAAGCCTTGTTTCGTATATGAAAGATGAACAGTTGAAGGTTCAGTTCATTGAAAAGTTTAAGGTATTGTCAGAGGTTACATTTGATCCGTATATAAATAGTATTCAAAGAATACAAATGGGCCGTATTTCTAAATCATTAAAGGCAGTTGTAATCGATGCGGGAACAGGGGCTCATTCAGGTATAACTTATGTAGCAAAATTTGATCAGGATCATTATGAAGTATTACCTATAGGTGGGAAAGAAGATTTATTTAATGAATATGTTGTAGAAAGTAAAGATGTTAATGAAGACGGCATTATTGAATTTGTTCGTACTGTACGTCCAAAAGGTTGGGAGGATAAATCACATGGTGATAGTCCGCTTTTTGAACGTTACATACAGTGGAGTGAATCTGGAATTAAACCAATTGAAGAACGATATATAGATATAGAAAAAGGGTATTATGTGAAAATTCCTAAAGAGTTAATAGGGAAAATTACAATACCAGATCAGCAAAAAGAATCAAATTCTCAAAAGTTTTTGGATACAAGAACAAATAAAATGTGGCTTGAAGTTCATATTTTTAAGCGGAAAGAATGGTTCAATATAAAAGGCTACAGCGCAGCAATTAAAACGGCTTCTCACGTATATGCAGTACCGAAGCAATCGGAATTTGAAAAAGTGAAAGCATATATAAAACCGCTAGCGGATTATCAACAAGAGTAGGAGGTGGGAATTATGTCAAAAATTTTAGTTTTAGAAGATGAATTAACGATCCGTAGCTTTATTGTTTTAAATTTAAAACGTGCTGGATTTTATGTAATAGAAGCTACTACTGGAGAAGAAGCGTTACAGATTTTGAGTGAACAAACTGTTGATATAGCACTGCTGGATGTAATGTTACCGGGGATTGATGGTTTAGAAGTTTGTAAGGCTATCAGGAAAGAAAATAAAAAAATGGGTATTATTATGTTAACCGCACGTGTACAAGATGAAGATAAGGTGCAAGGACTAGGAATAGGTGCAGATGATTATATTGCAAAACCGTTTAGTCCAGTAGTATTAACTGCACGTATACAGTCTTTATTAAGAAGAATAGAAGTACATGAAGAAAAAACGAATATTGTTACGTCAGGTCCATTTTCGTTAAATATTATAGAAGAAAGATTGTATAAAGATGGACAATTAGTCGATTTAACACCTACAGAGTATATGATATTACAGTATTTAATGAATCAGGCTTCAAAGCCAGTTTCGCGTGATGAAATTTTAAATATGATTTGGGGAACCAATTACGTAGGTGAGACGAAAGTAGTAGATGTAAATATGAGACGGTTACGTCAAAAAATAGAATGTAATCCATCAGAACCTGAATTTATTCTTACGGTGTGGGGAAAAGGATATGTGTGGAAGGAAAGTATGAGATGAAACGGAAAGTGACTTTATATTTTATGACGGTCATTACACTTATGCTTGTATTATTTGAAGTTGTATTTTCAGTCTCAATTTATCGATACTATTATAATGGTATTGTGCAATATATAGAGTCTCATGCGAAAACGAGTACACGTTTTTTTTCAGAATACAATTCACTATACTTTATTCGATTACAAGAATATAGTGGTGACATAATTAGTAGCTTTCAATTAGAAGGAACAGAATTACAGTTAATTGATCGTCACGGCTCGGTTATACAATCTTCAAGTGGTGAAAAGGTAGAAGGTAAAGTGAATATTCCACAATCATTATTAGAAGGTGAAATGTATAATCAAGTTACTACGAAAGGTAATAAAAAACAACTAGAGGTGCTAAGCCCACTTATACATCAAGGACAAACTATTGGTGTTTTAAAATATACGACTGTTTTAACAAATGTAAATAAAAAGATTATTGAAATTATTACGTTTACTATTTCTGTAGGTATTGTTATTTCGGGAGTCGCCTTCTTAATTAGTAGACGTTTGGCAAATTCATTTGTTGAGCCAATTGAATCCATTATTCAAGCCTCTTCACAAATTGCAGAAGGCACATTAAAGCAAAAAATTAAAGAAGATTATCCTGGAGAATTAGGTGAATTGGCACATAGTTTAAATTATATGGCCTATAAAATAGATAAGGCTGAGCAGATGAAAAATGAATTCATTGCTTCTATTTCGCACGAAATACGAACGCCTTTAACAGGAATTAAAGGTTGGAGTGAGACGTTAAAAACAGTAGATTATTTAACAGAAGAAGAAATAAAGCAAGGTATGGGCATTATTTCAGGTGAGACAGATAGGTTGATTCATTTAGTAGAAGAATTGCTAGATTTTTCAAGATTACAATCAAATCATTTTAATTTATATAAACAAAAGGTGCAATTGTACGATATACTAGAGGAGACGATTTGGCAATTAACTCCTAAATCGGAAGAGAAGGAAATTCAATTTATTACTACTATAGACCGAATTGAATTGATGGGAGATCGAAATAGGCTAAAGCAAGTTTTCTTGAATATTGTTCAAAATGCAATTAAGTATTCACATGAAAAAAGCACAATACACATTGAAGCAACTAAAATAGAAGGACAAGCAGTGATTAAGGTAAGAGACGAAGGGATTGGAATTGCTAAAGAACATTTACCATATATTGAGCAATCATTTTACCAAATTAATAATCATGCTGCAGGTGCAGGTATTGGTTTAGCTATCGTTAAAAAAATGGTAGAGCTTCATGGCGGTGCGCTTAGTGTTACAAGCAAAGAAGGAATAGGAACAACAATTTTGATAAAACTCCCATTATAATACAAATAAAATCTATTTATATGGTGAAATAAAAATAAATAGATGTATAATTATATTGGGCGATTTATATATAAGATTAATAGGGAGAGGAATTCGATAGAATGGAAAAAGCTTTAAAAATTAAACAAATAGTAGTCGTTTTAATAGCGATTGCCGCAGTAGCTATTGGGTATTACATGTTTCAATCAATTACTTCACCAGCAAAAGCTGTTGCGAAACAAGAAAATGTAGTGCAGCTTGCAAGTGAACAGCCGAAAGTTGAAATGAATAAAACGGCACCAAGTCGTTTTAATGGAAAAGAAAGAAAAGTTGCTTATCTTACATTTGACGATGGGCCAGGGAAATATACGGCTGAATTATTAAATACGCTAAAACAACATGATGCGAAGGCGACGTTCTTTTTAATTGGAGCGAATGTAAAAGAATTTCCTGATTTAGTGAAGCGTGAAAATGCTGAGGGTCATTATGTAGGCATGCATAGTATGACACATAATTTCGCAAAGTTATATAAAAATGGCGAGTATGTAAATGAGATGAAAGAAGATCAAGGTTTAATCGCTAATATTATTGGGAAATCACCTAAATTAACACGTCCTCCATATGGTTCGATGCCTGGATTGAATGAAGGTCTTCGAAATAAAGTGGTAGAAGGCGGATTTAAAGTATGGGATTGGACAATTGATTCATTAGATTGGAGATACAATAAAATGCCAGTTGATGCAGCTGCAGCACAAATTGCTCAAAACGTATTAACAAACGCAACAAAACCACAAGAAGTAATTTTAATGCATGATATTCACCCGCAATCAGTTGCTGCTGTGCCAGCAATTTTAAAGGGGCTAAAAGAAAAAGGTTATGAGTTTGAAGCTTATCATGAAGAGAGTCACTTCCCAGTGAACTTCTGGCATGATAACCGTATGTAATGGAGGAATTGACGTTGAAGTATGGAAAAGTAGCAGTAGTTGGAACGTTATCAGTAGGGTTGTTAACAGGTTGTTTCGGTGAAAAGCCAGAAGAAAATTTATATACAGCTTTTGAAACAGCAGCAACACAAGAAAAATCTTTAGTGGATGAAGCAAAAAAATTAGAGCAGTTAGAGAAACAAGGCCAAGAATTATATTCTCAAATTTTGCAAGAAGGCAAAGATCATAATGAAGCAGTTGTGAAGAAACTAGAGCAAGCTACTGCAAATGTAGATGATCGTGAAAAAGTATTGAAAAATGAAAAAGAAATGCTAGAAAAAGCTCAGAAAGAAACAAAATCTGTACAAGGAAATATAGAGAAGCTTGAAGATAAAAAGTTACAAAAACAAGCAAAAGCAGTAGAAGAGTCGTATAAGAATCGTTATGATGCATTCCAAAAGATGAATGAAAATTACACGAAAGTGTTAGCGACTGAAAAAGAACTGTATGAAAAATTAAAAGTAAAAGAAACGAAATTAAAAGAAATCGGTGAAAAAGTTAAAACTGTTAATGAATTAAATGTGGAAGCACAAAAGTCGAAAGAGCAGTTTAACAAATTTACAAAAGAGTATAATGACAGTAAATTAGCATTCTACAAAGATGCAGAAATTAAGATTAAAGATCAGAAATAAAGAAGAATCTAAAGTGTAATAAAAAGCCGGAGAAACATCGTTATAAATGTTTTTTCGGTTTTTTACGTTAAATGAATAGAAAAGACTGGAATTGATATCATAAAAGAGTTATAGTGAGTTATTCTAAGGGAAACATTGTAAAGTAAGGAGAATGGGAATATGTCATATGAATTTTTACTCAAATTAGGTTTAGCACTCTTTTTAGGATTATTCATCGGGATAGATAGGCAGCTAAAGAATAAACCACTTGGTGTGAAAACAAGTATGGTTATTTCTGTAGCAAGTTGTTTAATTACGATGGTTTCAATTGAATCTGTGCATGTATATTCTGTTCCAGGACATACAAATATGGATCCGATGCGACTGGCCGCTCAAATTGTTAGTGGAATTGGTTTTCTTGGCGCAGGTGTCATTTTACGAAGAAGTAATGACGTTATTTCTGGATTAACAACAGCTTCTATGGTGTGGGCTGCTTCAGCTTTAGGAATCGCAATTGGTGCAGGATTTTATTTACAAGCGACAGTTGCTATGGTTTTAATTATTTTAGCGATTAATGTACTTCCGCAACTTGTGAAAATTGCAGGACCGTATTCATTAAGACAAAAGGATTTATCTATAAAAATTACTGTTAAAGAGCATCATGAGTTAGATGGTATATTTAAGCAAATTAAAAATTTAGGCATGCATGTGAAACGCGTGAAAATTAAAGATATAGATAGTGGAGCATTTCAGCAACTGGAGATGGTTATTTTAGCTCCAGAAGATTTATATACAACAGAGTTATATAGTTCCCTGAAAGAGATTGATCGAGTAGTTTCAGTTGAAGTGGAAAGTAGATAATTGTGATAAAAAAGAGTGAAGTGAATTCACTCTTTTTTATTTGGATTTTTAAGGAATGAAATTGATATAATGATGAGTAATAAGGGGGGAGAAATGATGGGAATACATATTAGAAGAGCAATAAAGGATGATATACAAGGTATAGCAAAGGTGCATTTTGATAGTTGGAAGACAGTGTATAAAGGGATATTTGCTGAAGAAATTCTAGATAATATAGCATATGAGAAACGAGAAAAACAATGGGAAGATATTTTTCAAAAAGAAGGTAATCATCAATTTAGATTTGTAGCAGAGAATTTAAATGGAGAAATAGTTGGATTCATCGATGGGGGAGTAGAAAGAACTGGTACATATAATTGTGATGGAGAATTATATGCAATCTACCTTTTACAACAGTATCAAGGAATGAAAATAGGACAAAAGTTATTTCAAGCTTTATTATCGGATTGTATAAACAATGATATGCAATCACTTTTAGTTTGGGTTGTTACGAATAATCCTTCTAAAAAGTTTTATGAAAAATTTAACCCTGAAAAAATTGATACGAAATTTTTAGAGAGAGTAAG
>NZ_JBNLYE010000244.1:0-6231 GCF_050172095.1 Bacillus sp. GMs2/2 | reverse complement strand
AAATTGCTTATAGATTCTATGTCTTGTATAAACAATTGTTGTTCGTAAGATGTCTGAGGGAAAAACAATGTTAATTTCCCCTTTAATATGGAAGAAAATAAGTTTTTTAGACTTCCATGAATATGAAATTCCCCGTTTTCATTTATAATATGAAATTGGTCAGTCTCAATTGAGTACGGAATCTTATTAGATATGAATTTGGATGTATGACTAGTAATATCGTTATAGATTTCTTCCACTTCATCTTTGCTATCATGGGAACATAAAGTATAATAGTGCGTTTTTGTTATACATTTTTCTTTATCATTCCGTTTAAATATTACCGCTGGCATCCATCTTAATCCAAATAGGATACGCTCTATATTTCCTTTCCATATAAATCCAATATTAATATTTTGCGATTCAAACAATGTATAATTTCGCTCATACATGTTTGGATGACTAGGTAGATCAAATTGATTTACAAATTCATAGTCATGTAGTGCATATGGATACTCACCATATACCATAGGTTTAGAAACTAGCCCACTCTTTAGTGGTACCGTCATTTTCGCATCATATAACATGCACCAAGGATATATTTTTATATATTTTCCTTCCTGTGCGAAATCATTTATTTGAACTATCTTATCTGACAAAAAACAAATGCTTCTCTTTAATCTTGTGACCTCATGAGTAATTTCAAAACATGAATCAGATGTTATTTCCCATGACAGCTCATTTACTTTCGGTTCTTTTACTGCATTTAAAAATGGATAATCTAGATCTGGCCATGCTTCTTTTGCCAATAATTGCTGCTTTCTAAGGTCATATATATATAAACAACCAGTACTTTTACTTATTTGTACAGTTATATACATATTTTCTAGAACTAAGTATTCTTTTGTTTCATAAACATGATTTTTCCCATGCGCATGAATCGGAATTATTGCCTTTAATGCCCCAATATTTTTATTTTGATGACTAACAGCCGAAAATGTCATATTAGTGATACCAATTTTTTTAGGATTCAATACAATAATGTGATCCTTTATTTCACCCGGCTCTATGATACAGATTTGGTGTTTTTCTAGCGGTATGAAATCTAGTATTTTCGAGTTTTCTTGTTGAATAAGTAGTTTGTAAATTAATCTATCTAAAGAATTATTTTTTACATTAACGATACATGCAGATTCTTTTCCATTAATTAACTTAGGATAATTAGCAACATTTACTTCTAACGGATTTGCTATGGTTACTCCAAAATGAACAGATAATTCTAGTTCTTTTGCTTTTAACTTAGTAACAAGCTCTCCCTCTATTTCCTTATTTACTGTTATAACTTCTTCCCACTCGTACTTTTTATTTGGATAAAAAGTTTTCTTTAAATCAATTAAGTAATCTTTCCCTATCTTCGATGAAATACTAGCTTCAAGAGGATTCGGAAAATGGTGTTCATATACATAACAGATGTGAATCTTCTCTCCAACGATTAAATTGTTTCCTTCTAAAATATAACTAGTGAATCGTACTTGTTCTGTTTCTACCTCAGTAATCTTTTCACTTTTTATATCGACCCAACAATTCACATCTTTTGCTCCAAGATTAATAGCATATTTTACAACTTCAATTCCATTTTTTGTTATGGCGTTACTCTGAATAGAACGTAAGGATTTCAATCCCCTAACTGTTTTCCAACCTCTAGATAACCATATATCTTGGTCACTTTTTGAAATAATCGGTTTAAATGCATCTAATAGATAACTAATAACATAAGGTAAATAGCTCCTTAAATTCAAGTAGCCATCATAGTCTATATACGACCTACTTGTTTGATATAACCCCACTCTTTTATAGAGTGCCATGGCTACTTTATCTTCCGGATTCACTTCTGTGTCAATATACTTAATATCTTGTTGGATAAGATTTTTAATTGCATAAGCAAATAATTTATCTGGTATATTTCCCGAACGAAATTCTGGATGGATTAAAAAGAATCCTGCCCAGGTTCCATCTGAAACTGCTGCTCTTTGACCTGACAAACTAGAAAATAATAAGGTGGCTATAATTTCATTTTCATATTCAGCAATTAAATATAACTGTATCTTCCGCTCTCGAAATAATTGCTTGATGTCTTGCTTATTTAAGGGATACCCATATTTAATAGGTCCATATTGATATTTATTATAAAAGTGAGCTAACTTTTCACTATCTGCCTCTGTACACTCACGAACTTGAACATCTATACCATGGATCATATTTCCTCAACTCTTTTAGAAACTTGAATACTACCAGTAGCAACTTTCTTTTTATCTACATAAGCCGTGATTTCTACTTGTGAGATTACCCCAAGTGATCTTCCAATTTGGACATGTAATTCTAGCTGGTCTCCTGGTACTACAGGTTTTAAAAATTTCATATTACGTACAGAAACTAAATAACCCACATATGAACTGGGATCTATTTTAGGTGAACATGCGCCATGTGCATCTATTTTTGCTAGTTCTCCTGTAACATAAACAACAGCCGTCATTTGTGCCAAAGCCTCAATAATTAACACTCCAGGCATAATTGATTCATTTGGAAAGTGCCCTTCAAAAAAGGGTTCACTTATTGTTACATTTTTAATACCAATTCCACTCTTTCCTGGCTCAAGTTGAATAACTTTATCTAAGAAAAGGAATGGCCATTTATGTGGTAAGATATTTCGGATTTGATCTGCATTTAATACCGGTCTCACTTCACATCATCCTCCCTATTTTCTTCAATAAAATCAGCAATTTTATTAATGGAACCCAGTACTGCCATATTCTCGTCATACACTGCAACTCCAAATTCCTCTTCAATTGCCAGAAATAGCTCTAATGCATCCAAGGAATCCACTCCTAAGCCTCTTCCGAATAATGGCTGATCATCAGTAATGAAATGCGGTTCGATTTCTAAATCTAATCTCTCAGTAATAATTTCTTTAATTCTAGTAGTTAATTGTTTTCTTTTTGCAGCAATAATTTTTGTTTCTACATACGTAAACATCTGTTTTCCCCATTTCCTTGTTTAACTCAAAATTCGTCATTTAATCATCTATTGTTTAGCCATTAACTAATCCACCATCCACTGTAAAAACTTTCCCAGTGATATAACTTGCATAATTAGAGGATAAAAATGTTGTTAGATGTGCTACCTCTTTAGGTTCCCCAATTCTGCCAAGCGGCACTAGTTCTAACATCCTTTTTAATGTTTGTTGATCCATTCCTTTTGTCATATCTGTTTGTATAAAACCAGGTGCAACTGCATTAACCCTAATGCCGAATTCCCCACCTTCTAATGCTAAGGTCTTGGTTAAAGAAATAACCCCACCCTTTGAAGCAGAGTAATTACATTGCCCCCTTGCACCCGTTATTCCACTTGTCGACGTGATATTTACTATAGAACCTCTTTTCTGTCTCATCATGATTCTTAATGCTTGTCGACAACAAAGAAAAGTTCCTTTTAAATTTAAATCAACCACATGATCCCACTTTTCCTCGCTCATCATTGCAGCAAATCCATCATTAATAACTCCTGCATTATTTACTAAAATATCTATTCTTTTTTCCTTTGAGCGTATGTGTTGAAACAATTTATGAATAGAATCTTCATTTGTAATATCTACATGCATAGGAAATGCCTTTCCACCTTTTGCTTCTATAGTGTTGGCTATTTCATTTGCTGATTTTTGATTACTTTGAAACGTAAAGTAAACAGTTAAGCCCTGATTGGCTAGGTCCATTGTTATTGCTTTACCAATGCCTCTTGATCCTCCGATAACTAATGCCACTTCGTTTCCATTAAACATAAACCTGTTCCTCCTTAAATTCTTTCTCTATCATAGTAAGACTTCTTTTTAAATACATCGGTGTTTCTGTAGAGGATACAGATATGTTCTGTTTAAAGGAGCGACATAACTTGGTTAACGTATTTCCGGGACCTACTTCTATAAAGTGTTTCGTACCATTATTCAATAAAGTATAGATAGTATCTTGCCACATAACTGGATCTACACATTGTCTTTTTATATCTTGTAAAATATTGATTCTATCTGTAGTTGGTTTTCCTGAACAGTTTAAAACAATTGGTATTTGGGCACTTTTTAACGAAAATAAATTTAAATACTCCTTAAACTCAAGAACCATTTCTTCCATTAAACGCGAATGAAATGCATGACTAGTTGAGAGTATTTTAGTTTTTATACCATTTTTTTGATCTAATACCTTTTGAAACCTAAGAATGCTCTTACTCTCTCCAGAAAAAATAACCTGTGTAGGGGAATTATAGGCAGCAATATCAATTTCATATTGTTTAGATTCCTCTATAACTTCAAATAATGTTTGATAAGTATTCGACACAACCCCTAACATGCATCCCTCTCTCTTTACATTACTCATAAGTTGACCGCGCTTTCGTACAATGGATAGCGCATCTGAAAATTGTAAAGAACCTACTTCTACTAGCGCAGAAAATTGTCCTAAGCTATGACCGGCCACTTTAGATGGTCTTATACCGTTCAAATGTAAAAGCCTTGATATTCCTGTGCTTACCGTGAGAATAGCTGGTTGTGTAACACTTGTTTCTATTAATTTTTCACTTGGCCCATATAAACATAATTGCTTTAAATCAAATCCAAGCGTATCATTTGCTTCTTCAAATAATGGTACAAATATGTTTGGGTATTTATCTAAATACCCTTTACACATCCCTACTGATTGGGACCCTTGTCCTGGAAAAATAAATGTAATCATATGACACCCCCGCTATTTTCAAATTGAATCTTTTCTAAAATTTCTTCTGGTAATCTACTAATTAATTGATTATTCGACCGTGTTAAAACATGTTTTGAAAATCCTTCCGCTAGCAAAACTCGGCATCTCTTGCGGAATAATTTATAAACAAATTCTATATAAATTTTACTTTCATTCTTAAGATAGGTTTCTACAATTAAGTCGTCTTGAAAACGAGCTGATTTTTTGTAGGTACATCTTATATCAATAATTGGAAAATACAATTTTTCCTGTTTTAAATACTGGTTTATACCTGTCATATCTAGCATTTGAAACCTACCCAGCTCAAACCAATGAAAATAATGAGAATGGTGAGCAATTCCCATAGGATCGCATTCCCCAAAACGAACATTCACCTCATTTTTTACTAAGTACACTTATTTCACCTACTTTTCATAAGAACGTCGAAATTTTTGTATGGAGATTGTTAAAAATAAAATTCCCATACCAATTAATGCAGCTGATGGAATAAGAACAGAGGAGAATTCTTTGTTATATACTAATAAATCGTTAAAGCCTCCCATTGCCCAGGCTGTAATCGTAATATGCGCTAGGTTTTGCATCCATTCAGGCTCTATATAAAGTGGCCACCAAGATCCACCTAAAGCAGACATGGTTAACACGATTAAAATTGAAATACCATTTGCTTGGGATCTTGTTTGACATATAGAGGCTAATAAAATTGCTAGGCTTGAAGCTGCAAATGCAGTACATATCACTAGTAATATAATTCCTAATACACTTTTCCCTAGCCACATTCCAAATACAAAATGTCCTACGCTAAAAAGGACTGCACATTGAACAATAGCTGTTATAAAGCATGAGAGCATCTTTCCAAAAATGATTGATAATGTATTAATAGGTAAAGTAAGAATTTTTCTTAACGTTCCATTCTCTCTCTCTTCTACTAATGCACCTGCAGCTGCAGCAGTACCTAAAAGTACAAACATTACGGCATATCCCGGTACATTAGATTCAAATGGAGTAGGTTTATGTTCATTATCTGATGCTAATTCTTTAAACTCTACTTTCACATTTACTTCCATTTGGGCAGAGGCTTGTTTTACAATCTCTTTAGTCATATCTCTTTGTATTTCTGACACAATTTGAGTTACAGCATTTGAAACAACACTTGGAATAATGCGATCAACTTCATCTTCTATGATGATGACTTTGGCCTCTGTCCCTGAATATACATTTTGTGTGAAATCCTTAGGGATGACGATTGCCGCTTTTTTAGTTTGAACTTCCTTTTTTACCTGTTCTTCTGTATATGCTTTCTTTTTACCATTTAGTTCATAAGTTTCTTCTATCTCAAGGGCAGGGATTTTTTTCAATTCCTCAATAACCCTTTTAGAAAGTTCTCCATTATCATTTACTACTATAGGAATCTTGAATTTTTCTGTCTTACTATCAAATACATTTGATAATGCAA
>NZ_JBNLYE010000243.1:0-6236 GCF_050172095.1 Bacillus sp. GMs2/2 | reverse complement strand
GTGAATACATAAAAATGAAAAATGTATATCAAAGTGTTTACTCAATGCCTAATGTTACAGAGACAAACATCCAAAAAAACGTAGTTAATTTAGTAGATAATATGTTCGTGAATATTGCTAGTAAATCAATTCGAAGATCCGGAATGTATTTCATTGGTAATCGAGCGATGTTAACAGGGAAAAATCCTAAAAACATGAACATTAAAGTCGGTCAAAAATACAATGATGATTTGCCTCTAATTAATATGCTAGGATTAATTGCAAACAAATCAGTTCAACTTGAATGGGAACGCACAGAAGAACTACCACAATCAATCAATGTGACTGTCGACCTTATTTCAGCTATCCCAGCAAGCCAATGGACACCCGTAAACGCTAAACATTTAGAACAGCGTTTTACTAATTCAAATCATGTTGTAGTGGTTTATGTAGGAGAAGAGCAGGTAACGGTTAGCTTAACATTTAATAGTGCAAACATTACACAAGAGGGTGTTCCTCCGTTATTTGCAATTCTTGAAGGGGAAGAGGAGATGTTTACTGATTTCACTAAACTATATGCAAAAAAACTTGAAATCAAAAAAATTGACGGCTCTTTCTTTAAAAACAAAAAGATTCTACATGCTGATATTGGGGATGGAACAACTGAGTATATCTATACAGTTGGCGTGAACCCCGTAATTGATGCTTGTAGCGGTGAAAGACGTGGTGTCGGTCATGCTACAGAAGAAGCTGTAAAATTATTAAATCAAGAACGTGGCACAAACATTAAACGCCAACAATTCTCTCAAATTCTTCAAGATATAGATCATAAATACCATGAAGAGGCAACAACCCACTTTAATATTACAAAAGTGGAACAAGCTGAACTAATCCTAGAAGATACAGATGAAAAATATGTAAACAATACAGCCAGTGAAGCTGAAGTTTTATGTGTGTATGGTGGGGGAAGTATTACTTTTAAAGATGAATTATATAATCAATTATTAGAGTATTGTGAGCGAGTTGGAATGTACTTATTGTGGATTCCAGAGAAATACGCTGTAGATATGAATGCTAAGGGGATGCAAATTATCAAGAAAATTCTTTCTCGAAAAAAGGTGAAATAGTATGTCCGACAAAAAAAGAGAATCCTTCTTCTGGAACCTCAAGAAGATTGAGAATGAAGAATTCTTTAAATGGTTCGAGTCACAAAGCAATATAGCCGATTCTTTGTATAAACTTGTTTGCTATTTTATTGATAAACACGGTTTACAAGACGTGGCTGATTATAAGATACAGCAACAAATGCAAAAAGAAATTTTACTTCAAGATAAAGACTTTTTAAATGATGTTAAGCGTATACTTTTAAATAATTCAAACCTTACTATTCAAAAAGAAAGCCAAGCAATTGAAGAAGAGATAGCTGATTCAAATAGAATAATCTCATCTAATGAAAAGAATTCTACTTCTAAAGATACACATATAGAAAATGAATCAACAACTGAAAAAGCAGTACTAAAAGATGAATATGAAGATCTGGATACGGCCAATTTATTTGGTAGCTAGCGTTATTACTCCATGATAAAAAAGAGTCCCTATTTTAGGGACTCTTTTTTATCATGGAGTTAAGCTTTTTCTACATCTTATCGATAATAATTTGTCTTTTATACCACTGATTTAATTTATCTTTAGCCGTGCCTGAAAGGCGTTTTGTTTTCTTATTATAAAACCTAGAAAGGGTAGGTTGTGATATACCTATTTCTTTTGAAAGTTCTCGCATTGTAATATTTTTATTCAAATGGAAGAATGATATTTTTTCTCTAATTGAATTTTCATAATCATCAACATCTAAAGTGTTATTTTCTATTTTCACTGGAGACTCTTCTTGTATGATCTCTACTGTTTTTTTCTTCGCTATTTTTTCTATTGAATTCATTAATTCTTTCGGCGGTAAAATTATTATACCTAACTGAGCATAATAGTTCTTAAACCAATTCTTCTTTGTTAACATTTCCTCTTTTAAATCTTCACTGTACTCCCAATGTGATATTACCTTTTCCTTCTCTAAATCAATAAGAACATTTTCTAACTGTTCACGGATACGATTTGGCTTTTGATTTTGATTTATACCCATGACAGCCAGTAATCCCTTATCTCCTCCTATAGAGTAAGGCCTTTTTAAACTAGAAAACATTTGACGAATTCTCCATTGCCAAGTTAAATAACGAATCAATCTCTTATGATATTTATGTCTATAACTATTATATTCTAACGCTTTTTTTGATAATAGTGCCGTTGTACTACTAGAACCATATAAATAACTTGATAAGAAGCTCCCTGGCTTAATCCTGCAAGATTCTATCCCCATATATTCGTTAGTGTTAGTATCTCTCCAGAGTACCACAGAATCTAATACAAAAAGCCTCTTAATAACTTCTCGCTTTACTTCATAATGTTTACCTGCTTCAGCTCGATCATTTAATACAACTACCTCATTATCATCATTTAAATAGATAAAAATACTTGCTAAGGCAGCAATACGTTTGGCAACCTTTATTTTATCTTCTGCTCGATAATATTCTGTGTTATTAGCCTTTGCTTTAGGTATGCTACACATTTCTAATACCTGATTATATGAAAAATCTATGAATTCATCAGGAGACTTTGCCTCTTTTAACCACTGAATAGTAATTGCATCTAAACAGTCAGCAGTTAAATCATCCATATTACTCATTACACCATCAACCAATGTATTCCAACGAGCAGCTTCTTCAATATTTATTAATCTTAAATCTTCATCTTTATGTGAAGAAAGTTGTGCAACTCCACTACTATCTTTCGTTTCAATTGGATAAGATTTCAACTTTGTATTTTCATCTTCTTCAAATTGATTCTTTGCTATGCCATCTCTTAATTTATAATAAACCGCAGAATTATTCACTTCATAGTAATTCTCGTGCTCTAAACTTGTATTAGATTCCTTTGGTTCCTGCACGGTTTCATTGTTTGCTCTTGAAAACTCTTGCTCCACAAATAATCCTATCGCCACATCAATTTCAATTTGGTAAGCTTCTATGTTGGTGAATATTTCCAAAGAGGAGATTCCCTTTTTTTGTTGCTGTTCAAGCCACTGTACAAGCATTGAAAATGATGGGGAAAAATAGTCCGAAGTTACGATCCTACTAGTATCTTCTTTAACTTCTAAGTAATAAGCATTCCATTTATACCACAATTGTTCATTATGTTTATAGATAGGTGCTGATATTACTAATGCATCTTTAAACAATTGTAGAACATTATCCATATATATCCTTCTCCTTATTTAATTTACAATTGAGAATGATTTAAACTTAAATCTATATAGCCTTATGATGTTCCTATTCATGAAAATAAAAAAGAATACAATAAGTTCTAGCCAACCATCCCTTAGTGATAATCTAGCACGTATGCTTATAACCACTTCTTTTACTGATTATACAAGACTGTATCCATTTGGAAAAGGCAAGACGTTATAAGAAACCTAATATTTTTCAAGGAATTAGCTGAAACATGAAATTTTTTTGCGATATCATGTCCCTTTTGATTAAACATGAAAAAGCTAGGTTATTCATGTTTTAAAATTGCCCTTGTATATATGGTAATACTCATTAAAGTTTACATACAAAGTGAAAATTTATAGCGGTATCATGTCCCTTTTGACTAAAACATGAAAAAATCCAGTCTTACATGTTTCATGAAATTAAACTATATATTTTTTTTCATAATCTTTTCTACCCTTGATACAAAAGGGTTTCTTCTATATTCAGGGTATGAAACAAGAAAATTTATAGCGGTATCATGTCCCTTTCGTGTTTAATAAATCTTCTTAAATCCCTTATATACCATGCATTTATACAACATCTCCTCAAATTTCAGGGAATTATAGAACATGAAAATTTATAGCGGTATCATGTCCCTTTCTATCTGAAAAGATGAATCAATCCTAGCGGTATCGCGTCCCTTTTATAGATAACAAATTTCATATAAATCCCTTTAACATCAATGTTTATTAACGATTTTCATGTGAATTGTAATAAATAGAAATATGAAAATTCACAGCCCTATCATGTCCCTTATGTTTTATGAAAATAAGCTTCCAATCCCATTAGAACAACGTTTACTAGCAGTTTATAACTCATTTTCTTGTTTATTCGGAACATGAAAATCCATAGTGATATCATGTCCATAAAAAAAATAGAACAAAACCCGAAACCCCTTGATATGAAAGGGATTAACGTACATTTCATTTTTTCATGTTTGCTCTTAAAGGGACCCCTTTCATCGAATTTTGATTTGCTATAATTAAAATCGGTATATTTTATATTGTACGGATATGTATATTTTAATTTGTATAGGAGGTGAAAAAGATGAGCAAATCATTTGTTATTCGTAATCAACGTAGTCTGAATGGACAATCTACTAATGCGGTTATCGTTACATTAAAATCTTGGCAAGCACTTGTTGATGCATTGGAAGGAAAATACTATAGCTATAAAGATACATACCTTGAAGATATTATTAATCAAATGTCGTATGAAGAACGTATTGCGGATATCGATGGATTTGTTGCACAGGCAAAGCCATCTTTTTCACGTCATACTATTTCAAAGACAATGGGAAGAAAACATAAATTGTACGGTATTACAAATGCAGATCTTGAAGTATTCCTTTATCTACATAAAAAATGCTATACGAATGGTATTATTCCAAACGTAACAGTACATATGCTTTGGGAAGACTATAAACAATACAAAGAAGAATTGGCATGTATACAGCATTCTCAATTCTATATTGCATTAAGAAAATTAAGCCTACATAACATTATTACGATTGAAAATGAATTAGATAGTCGATACACAATTAAAATAACTCATTTTATGAATGAAGAAACAGAAAAAGCAAATCCTTATGTTTACATTAGTCCTGTAGTCTTTACAAAGGCTTTCTTTGAACTTTCAATAGCATCTAAGAAGCTATTCTTAGATATTGCTATGCAACAGCATAGAGAAACTACATTAAAACGTTCTTTAGACAAACAGGATGAAAGAGGTAATAAGACTCACTTTGGTGGAATGTACCGCTTTCTACATAAGAAGTATCCACATCAAATTCGTGCAGTTATGAAAGAACTAACGACTGTATTGCCTTGTACAGGAACTCCACTATTCAAAATCTGTAAACTACAAAAAGGGGTTCAAAACAAGAAAAAATACACGACTTTATTTTTATCTATTCATCCAGACTTCTTATGTGGAAAAGAATCAGGCGAACTACAGTATCGTGATCCTTTTACTCCAAAGGTTACATATGCCCGTAAAGCCCGATTTATTGAATCTACACTACAAGAAATGCATATTGGGGAATTTACACGAGACATGAATAAATTTATTCATGTACTTAAAAATACCTGTCATCGACAAATCCGTAGTGTAATACATAGTTTGCGTGACATGATTGATCGCACTGAAAAATATCCAAGTAAGTTAGTATATACACTGAAAAAATTACTGAATCAAACATCACAGTATCATATTCTTGATACCGCAGCTAAAGAAGGGATTTATCCTCTTATTACACAACACGTACCAGCAAAACAAAAAGAACAAGCTATATTTGATTTCGGATTGCATTTCTCTATGTACTCTCGCCGAAGCATCAAGAAGCTGTTCCGTAAAACATTTGAGTTATTAAAGAACAAATTTGCCGTACCTGTTACAGAGGAATCTTACCATCGTAATTATCTAAGATATCAAGAAGAAACATTATTTAGAAAATACGCTTATGAACAAGGTGCAAATCTAAATGCTTATATGGCTTTAGAAATAGAAATGCGTGAACTTCTAAAAATAAAAGGACATAAGGAACGCTTTATTCCTAGCGATGTACGTGAATTGTTCATTGAAAAGATAGATAAATTACCAAAAGAAAAGCTAAGGGTAATTGAAGTACCTGGTAGCATAAATTTAATTACCTTTATACGTGCCTTGGAACAGCTGATACGTACTGGAATTCAAGTAACATCAACTGAACAGGTATTAAAAGTAATGGAAGAAATGTAATCATTTTCAGCTCTCTATATTTGAAAAAAAATCAAAGTAGAGGGCTATTCGTGTTGGCTCTATCATTCAAAGTCTTTCTATTAGATACATTTATATACTTTTCTAAAAGATTCTATTGAAAATAGAGTCTTTTTTTATGCACTTTTATACAATAAAAGT
>NZ_JBNLYE010000242.1:0-6252 GCF_050172095.1 Bacillus sp. GMs2/2 | reverse complement strand
AGAAAGCTGGTGATTCAGTGAAGAATCGATTTAGTATTGCTTTATTTCTCACTATTGTTACGACAAATATTATTCTATATTTCTTCTTACCATCAAATATTGTTACGAAATGGGACTTTAATGGAACGCCTACATCAACAATGGATAAAAGCACTTTTGTAATCGTAAATATAATTATATGTTCCTTCTTATTCTTTGTATTTTTAGCTTTATCTAAAGCAGCGAGTAACCAGAAATTTCTCCATTGGATCGGCAACACAATGTTACTATTCTTATTTTTTGTCGATATTGTCATCGCCCTCATCGCTCTTGGCTTTTCACTTCCTCTTGATCATTTCATATTTTTAGCATTAGGGCTTTTATTTATATTAATAAGTTATTTCAGTTCCAAAATTGATACGACTAAATCAACCGTTTCATTAGAATGGAATGATAAGTACCTTGAAAAAAGAGCTTCAAATATTAGTAGTATTTCAATGATGATAGCAGGTATTTTTTTAGCGATACTTCCTTTTATCGTTTCTGCTCCCTATAGAGGTTATGCTATACTAGCAATTCTTTTAGGAATGACGCTTATCATTCTGCCGAGTACAATTTATTTACTTATTAAAGACAGCAAGCAATCTACTCCTTTAAAAAAATAGGAGGTTATATCCCTCCTATTTCAACTTAATGTTTTATTTTTCACTTTTTCTATCTCAACTAAAATCCCTTTCTCTATCCAACCCTCTACGCCATCTTTTTTAATTAAATCATATCCTGAACAGCTATCATCAATGAGAGAAACGATATCTCCCTTCCTAACGCTTATTTGCGCACAAGAAATATCGGTTTTCACTGTATATTCACCTGACTTAAGTTGTTTCATATATTCATTTTTTACAGTGAGCACATTATTCGTTTCCTTTTGTTTACATACGGTGTAATCTTGCATCTTCTCGATAGGCTCTATGTAATAATACGGATATGTCACTCCGCCCTGCATTTCTGAATTCGCATTAAAATCTGCTATTACTTCGTACTCTGGAAAATAGTCTACATATGTATAAGAAAACGTATCGCCCGTTTGTTTCCTCTGAATAATAAATACGTTTAATTGCCCTGCTTCTTTAATTGCATTTCCTCCATCAATTGCAATAATTTTTTTCTCCTTATCAATAACTGGATTATTAGACGGTGCTTCTTCAGAATAGTTCACGACAGGCCAATGACCGACTATTACATACTTATTTGCTTTATGTGATTGATTGAAAAACTCCGGCATTGCTATCGCATTTTTGCGCTCAGTTTCTTTCCAATCTACTCTATCTTCTAGACCGGCATGCACAAAAATATAATCTTCTGTTTCAATCGCTGTTGGCAACTCTGTTAGCCAATATAGTTCTTGTGAAAATTCACTTAACAATGCTTCTTTCACTTCACGAATTGAAGTGCCCTCATGAACTGAAAAAACCAATTGCTCTAGCCATTCATTAAAAATTGAATGCTTCCTCGTACATAAATAATTAATAAGACCAGGATTTTCATTTAGAAGAGCATCAACTAAAACTTCACAATTCCCTTCAACAACGTGAACCTTTGAATTGTTCTTTACAAGATTCATAACGTAGTTTACTACGCCTACGCTATCTCGTCCTTTCTCGCAAAGATCTCCATTAATAATTAAATAATCTTCATCTTTAAAGTTAACTTTATGTAGTGCTTCTTTTAAAAGATTTAATTCTCCATGAATATCCGATATGACGATAACTCTAGCATCATTAGGGATTGATAGTTTCTTTATTTTTTTCAAGTATAAGCGCTCCAATCATCCTCTTTATTAAATTAAAACAATTCGACAAAATACACTATATAACCTTTTCAAATACATATACCATAACTTACAACCTATTTACGGTTCAATAATAACTTAAAAAATAAGAAGAAGCTGTTCCCAACTTTTGCGGGACAACTTCTTCTTATTTTTTATAATTCTTTATAAAAAGAATAACTCACCTTATCATACCCTTCTCTTTCATAAAAACGATGAGCATCAATTCTTGAAAATGCTGACGTGAGGACGATAGACTCACATCCGTTTTCCTTTCCCCAGTTCTCTATATACGAAAGTAATACTTTCCCATGTCCTTTTGAACGATGTGCTTCTGCTGTTACAAGGTCATATACGAAAACGTGTTTCTTATTATAAAAGTTCGTACAAATCGCTACACCTGCAAGGCTAACAACTTCATCATTCTCATTACGCAGCGAAAATAGTTTATAATTTTCTTCTTTCATATTTCGAAATAAAGAGCTTGTTTCCTCTTTTGAAAGTTTCATTCGTAATTGCTGTAAAACAGGTAATACTTCATGTAATTGCTCTTCTGTTACTACTTCTTTAACATTCATTTTTAACTCTCCTCCAACTATTTATTTAATTTTCTAAATGTTATATCATTATTATAGAAAGTAACTGCCCTTCACTTAAGTGACAGTTTAAGTGTTTTTTATAAGGCCAGTTTTAAAGGAGATTTTTATATGGATTTTACTATCCCATTGCAATTACAAAGTAACACACCTATTTACTTGCAAATTTACGAATATATAAAAGCTGAAATTATACAAGGGACTATTTCTGTCGGCACACGTCTACCCTCACACAGAAATTTAGCATCACAACTTAATATTAGCCGCATTACTGTTGAATCAGCTTATCAACAATTATTAGCTGAAGGTTATGTAGAAAGTAAACCGAAACGTGGTATTTTTGTAGCAAATTTCGATATTGACGTTATCCCAAATAAAAAGCGAAATGCAGCAAAGAAGACGAGCAATTTGATAGACGAAAAATTTGAATATGATTGTAGCCAAGGACTTATTGATCAAAATGCATTTCCGATTACAAATTGGAAACGAGCATTACAAGAATCCATACTTACATACGAAAATGCACTATTTGCCAAAGAAGACCCTCAAGGTGAATTCGCTCTTCGAGAGCATATATCAACATATTTATATCATTCTCGCGGTGTCCATTCTTCACCTGATCAAATTGTGATTGGCGCCGGAACGCAGCCACTTCTCTGGCTACTACTTCAACTGCTTGGCCCTACAAAAGAATACGGCATTGAAAACCCTGGATTTCACCGTATACACGCAATCATTAAAAGCTGTGATAGACAAATTCATCCCATACCATTGGATGAAAAAGGGATTGATATTTCTAGTTTATACAATACAAATTCCAATGTCGCATACGTTACACCATCACACCAATTTCCACTCGGGATTATTATGCCTTTATCTAGAAGATTAGAATTGTTAAAGTGGGCTAATGATTGCAGCGGATACATTATTGAAGATGACTATGACGGAGAGTTTCGCTACGCTGGTAAGCCGATTCCTTCTTTACAAAGTCTTGATTCAAATGAACGCGTTATTTATATGGGAACTTTCTCAAAATCTTTTTTACCTTCTTTACGAATGGGATATGTTGTTTTACCACCACACCTTTTAAAAACGTATCAAGAACTGCATGGAATTTTCAAACAAACAGTCGCTACAATACAACAACTTGCTTTTGCTAACTTTATACAAAGCGGGAATTGGGAACGTCACCTTAATCGGAGTCGTACACTATATAAAAGAAAACATCATGCGTTAGTAAAATCCATTATGAAAGAAATGGGGGCTAATGTTCAAATTCTTGGCGAACAGTCCGGACTTCATATTGTTTTATGTGTCCATAACAGTATGAATGAAAATGAACTGATTGAATCCACTAAAAAACAAAGCGTTAAATTATACCCACTTTCTCCATATGATTTCGTGAATGATTTACGTAAGGAATCATACGTATTACTCGGCTTTGGTAGTATTCCAGAAAATAAAATTGAAACGTTGGCTACATTATTAAAAGACGCTTGGTTTCCTAGTTGCAAGGAAACTTTTTAACAGTGGATTTAATTTGTAACATGTTAACAATTCAACAAAATAAAAAAGAAGGCTGTGCCAAAATAACTTTTTGGACAGCCTTCTTCTAGTTATTCACCTGACCTAGCTTTCCTTCCCGGACGTTTCACACCAGTCGTTTCTGTTGAATAGGAAGCTTCGATTATAGCGGCTGGATCTACAGAGAGAACGAGATCTTTCATTTTCGGATAAATGAATCGGTTTGTAATGCAATAAATGATTCTCTTATGCTCCCCTAAAAAACCACCTTCTCCATGTAGATACGTAACAGATAGTTGCAATTCTTTCATAAGTAAATCGCCTATTTCTTTATTCTTACCAGAAATAATCATAACGCTCTTACCTTGATTAATACCATCTAATATAAAATCAATCATCTTCGTAACAATATAGAAAATTGCTAATGAGAACATCGCTTGTTCGATTGAAAATAAAATGGCAACAAAGATGAAAATAACTGCATTTACTGCAAGTAAAAATGTACTAATCGGTACATTAAAGTGTTTATTCATCCAAACTGCTAACATTTCCGAACCGTCAATTGCTCCACCCATTTTAACAACAATCCCAACACCAATTCCAAACAGTACTCCACCATAAAGTACAATTAATAACTCAGAAGTCGTAATTGCTGGAAATGGTTTTAAATAAATTAATCCGAGTGTTGTAACTACATTCGCATAAGATGTACGGATAAAAAATTTCTTTCCCATTACTTTTGCAGTAAATAATAAAATTGGGATATTAATTCCTAAGAACACACCATAAAGCGGCAATCCTGCGACTTTATTTGCCATAATAGCAATAGCCGTTACCCCGCCATCTACTAATCCATTAGGTGCTAAAATAAGCTCTAATGAACCTGCTACTATAATTGAGCCAATTGTTAATAATACGTATTCAAATACTTTCTTCATTCATTACCCCCAAAACTTATATATTTTCTTAGTATTATTTTAACGTAATTTTACTACTAATTCAAAGGTATCGATTTATATACACAAAAGTTTCTCCTTTATCGCTATTTTTATGTAACACATGGAACGCGTAATACTAAAAACACACTTACAAATTAAAAGTAAGTGTGTTTTTAACATCTATTTAATCTTTACGTACGGCTTCATTTTTAATTTGAATATTTCCTCAACTGCCCTTTGATATCCACCGGCATTTCTAAGCGACTCTCCCACTTTACGACTATTCTCCTTAAACGTCACATCATCCATTACTTTCTTTACAGTCTCACGTAACAATTCAGAAGTTAACTCGTTGCGATTAAGTCTTATTCCTGCCCCTACTTCAGTCAATCGTTTTGCAACGAATGGCTGATCTCCTGTTACCGGAATTACAACTAATGGAACACCGTAATATAACGCTTCACTCGAACTATTCATACCACCATGTGTCACGAATACATCAGCATGCTGTAAAACTTCTAATTGCGGGACATAATTATACAACTTAAAGTTTTTCGGGATATTTTCAAATTGACTTATATTTATCTTCTTACCAACGACTAATACGACTGTCGCATCAACATCTTTAAACGCTTCAAAACATTTTTCATACAAAGCAGGTTGTTCATTAAAAACTGTTCCCATAGAAATGAAAATCACTTTTTCATTTTTTAAATCTTCGGTAGGAAAACTCCCCACTTCTTTTCGAGTAGCAATTGATGGACCTACAAATTTATACGATTGATCAAATACCTCTGAACGTGGCTGATATTCTTTTGAAGTATATACAATCGTAATATCACCAGGATGGTTCATAATATCATACATACTATTACATTTCATTCCATACTGCTTATTCCATCTTTCCATTCCCGCTAAACAAGATTGATATAATGGATCCATTTCATCTACTTGTCTCGATTCTTGCTCATCATGAAAATTAATGTACTGATTAACAGCAAACGTTGTACAGGATGAAACGCTTGGTAATTGTAAAATATTCGCTATAATACGTCCTACTGGAAAATGATTATCATATATTAAATAATCATATTTTTCCTCTTTTGTTTCTTCTACAATTTGAGTAACAATACGCTCTGATGCTTCAATCATATGAGATAGCATCGTCAAAGGGCTCCCACCTTCATTTACTCGTTCCATAATATTAATTTGAGAGAGAAAATTCTCAAACACTCGGAATTCCGCACCTGTTGCTTCAACCTTCTTTCTATAATCTTCAATACAATAAGAAACAACTGTTTCCCCTCGCTGAATTAACTCACTTACAACAGCTAAAGTTGGATTAATATGACCTTCCCCAGGAAAATTTATTACGAGTACATTT
>NZ_JBNLYE010000241.1:0-6309 GCF_050172095.1 Bacillus sp. GMs2/2 | reverse complement strand
TTTGTATTATTATGCGACAGAAATAGAACGAAAACTAGTAACAGTTACGTGGAATGAAATAGAAGCTTCTACAATTCCTAAAGAGTTTAATAATAAAAAAATATTGCAGTTTTCAGATGTACATTTAGGACCAGAGTTTACACTGAAACAACTTGAACATTTAGTGGAGAAGATGAATGAATTACATCCGGATATAGTAGTTTTTACCGGAGATTTAATAGATAAATTTGGGTCTTATAGTGCGGAAAGAGAAGAAGCGAAGGTTATTTTGCAGAAAATTTACGCTCCCTTAGGGAAATATGCTGTGTTTGGGAATCATGATAGGGGCGGGGGCGGTAGTTTATTTTACAAAAAATATATGGAAGAAGCTGGTTTTTCTGTATTAGTAAATGAAGTGCAGAAAATTAAAGTGGAAAACGGCAAATATATTATAATATCAGGTTTGGATGATTTTCTATTAGGGAAGCCGAAAATAGATTCAACTTTAAAAAACTTGAAACAAAATGATTTCAACATGTTATTAGTACATGAGCCGGATGTTGTAACCAAAATAAATCGTTACCCAGTTGATCTTCAACTGTCAGGACATAGTCACGGAGGACAAGTCCAAATTCCTTTTGTAGGTCCGTTAATTACTACCAAACTAGCTGAGCAATACGTTGAAGGTATGTATGAAGTAGAGGGGAAGAGTAAGCCGTTATATTTATATGTAAATCGTGGCATTGGGATTACTAGGATGCCTGTTAGATTTTGTAGTGTACCTGAACTTTCAATTTTTGTGTTGAAGCAAAATAGTAACTAGAATATTTAACAATATGATTCCAAGGAACGTGCGATGTAGGTCGATGGAAAACAGTTTCTTAAAACTTTAGATGTGACAAAGTAATTTTCATAAATAAAAAACAACAATAGGACCTATTGTTGTTTTTATCCTTCATTGATTGTCCATAAATGTCCGATTGATGAGGGCTAATTATAGTTTTACTTTGTTATTTTTGCAAGGAAAGACCATCAAAATATGTTCTATAGTTATTTGAGAATTCAAAGTTGTTTTTTGCATCCCAATTAATAGACCAAGACATTAGGCCGCGGAATGCAGGATAGCCACTCTGGTTAGAAAGTTTATACTTTCCTCCGAATGGAACTCCTTTAATGATATAATTTAAAGCTTTTTTCATTTCAGTTGGCGAAATATATCCACCACTTGGAGCTGCCGCTGGTGCTGCTGGAAGCCCAATCATGACTTGATCTGAACGAAGAGCTGGGAAAATGTTATTTGCATTACCACCTACAGGAAAACCATGTAAGAGCATATCTGCCATAGCGACCTCGTAGTCTGCAGTACCTTGATTGTAGTTATTACCGTCCATTCCAATCCCGCTACCAGCGTTGTAGTGTTGAACGTGAATGTATGTTAGTTTATCTTTCACTCCGTAAATAATTGGTAAATATGCACCCCATATGCTTCCATATGCGCTATATCCGCCTTGAACATAAGCTGTTTCAGGGGCCATGCTTAATAGAAAATCTGGACCATAATGATCTGAGATTGTTCGAATAGCTGAAATAAGATTTACGATTTGGGGAGTAGTTGGGTTTTTGAAGTTAGTGTCATTTCCGTTTAAGTAAATACCTGATTCAAGGTCAATATCTATTCCGTCAAAACCGTATTTATCGATCAGAGATTGTATGGAATTAATAAAACGATCCTTAGCGGCATTGTCAGGAAGTAAAACGACCCCATTTTGTCCACCTATTGAAAGAACTACTTTCTTTCCTTTACTTTTTAAATACGAAATATCTGATTTGAATTCTGCATCTGTACCATACACAGGAGAAAATTCAACAGTGGAACGATCACCACTAGTTTCACCAAAAGATACATTGATTACATCCCATTTTGGTGAAACGTCTTTTAATTTAATAATGCCAGTACCGTTATCAAAATTATGCCAGTATCCAACGAGTAATTTTGAACCTAAATTGTTTGCTGCTTGTGATTGGAAAGGGGATAGCGGTAGAAGTAAGAACATTACTAAAATACAACAAAAAAATTTGAACTTGTTTAACATATCAACACTCCTATACAAAAAGTTGTCTAGATGTATAATCTTGTTTATTTAATAATATCTGAAAATTCTTTCTTTTGTAAAGGGACTATAATTTTCTCAACAATTGTGTATGGGAAAGTATTAAACCTAATGTAATAATTTTTAAAGGAGGTTGAATTTTAATTGTTGAATTCAGAATATTTTGATATATTTTAAAGTATAGGACAAAATCTTTCGCACAGTACTCTTACATAAATTTCAAAATTTAGTTTGGAAGGGGATGTACAAGATTTGGATAAAAATCTAAAGAAAGACCTCAAAATACGCCACATTACAATGATTTCAATTGGCGGTGTAATAGGGGCTGGTTTGTTTGTTGGAAGTGGTGCAGTTGTGCATTCGGCAGGACCAGGTTCTATCGTTTCATATGCATTAGCAGGACTTCTAGTCATTTTCGTCATGAGAATGCTAGGAGAGATGGCAGCTGTTAATCCGACAAGTGGTTCATTTGCAACGTATGCAAGAGAAGCGATTGGTCCTTGGGCGGGTTATACAATAGGCTGGTTATACTGGTTTTTCTGGGTAATTGTTATTGCAATAGAAGCCACAGCAGGTGCTGGTATTATCCAATATTGGATTCCACAAATACCGCTTTGGTTATTAAGTTTAATATTAACAATTTTATTAACACTGACGAACGTTTTTTCGGTGAAATCATTTGGAGAGTTTGAATATTGGTTTTCTTTTATTAAAGTAATAAGTATTGTTTTGTTCCTTTGTCTAGGTCTTGCTGTTATTTTAGGATTTGTTCCAGGAACAGAAGCACCCGGCACTTCGAATTTAATTGGACAAGGTGGATTTATGCCAAACGGTATAAGTTCGGTACTGCTTGGAATTACTGTCGTTATATTTTCATTTATGGGATCAGAAATTGTAGCGGTAGCCGCAGGTGAATCTGCAGAACCTGTAAAAGCAGTAAAAACAGCAACAAACAGTGTGATTTGGCGTATTCTTGTATTTTTTATTGGGTCTATAGTGGTAGTTGTTACGCTACTGCCATGGAATTCAGCAAACATATTAAAAAGTCCATTTGTAGCTGTATTGGAACATATAGGAATACCAGCTGCGGCACAAATTATGAATTTTATCGTTTTAACAGCTGTACTCTCTTGTTTAAATTCGGGTTTATATACAAACTCAAGAATGCTTTTTTCGATGGCAGAAAGAGGAGATGCTCCAAAGGCGTTTTTGAAATTGAACAGTAGTGGTGTTCCAGTTCGGGCCGTTTTATTTGGAACTTTCTTCGCTTATATTGGCGTTGTGTTTAGTTACATTTCTCCAGATAAAGTCTTTTTGTTTTTAGTGAATGCATCTGGCGGGATTGCGTTACTAGTTTATCTCGTTATTGCAGTTTCGCATTTAAAGATGCGTAAAAAAATGGGGAAAGTGGAACAACAAAATTTGAAAGTGAAAATGTGGCTTTTTCCGTATGTAACGTATGTTACAATTGTTGCTATTATAGCAGTTTTAGTTGCGATGTTCGCAATTGATACTTTACGTTCACAAGCACTTTTAACAATGTTTGTTACTGTTCTTATCATACTTTCTTATTTTATTTTTAATAGAAATAAAAATAGCACAGTTTTGAATCCTAAAAGTAAGAATGAGGAATCTGTTCGATTCTAATTTTCTAATTTTCTAATTTTCGAAGAGAGTTACACCCAGTCATTGCTATAAAAGAATCATATATAATCATAGAAACAAGTAATTACTATTGTCATAGTGGATATAAACTTTTTTCTTGACTTTTTATACGAAGGCGAGCAAAATGGTAAAAAAGGAAGGGGGGATGATAATGGAAGAGTACGTATTAGAGCTGTATAACCTGTTATATACGACAGAATGGCAAGATATTGTTTCGTTTCTAGGAATCGTATTTTGCATGAAAATTGTAATTGTATATATGGAAGAGCAAGGTATGTTCTATTCCTTCTCATCCCCGTTCGATATGCAGCGCGAGCCGTTGCTAAACTATGCCAATGTGAATTACGAACAAATTCCTTTTGTTATTTTCTTTATGATTCGATTTATTACAGCAATTGTAAGGAAAAAGGAAAGTGACGATGAAGAGTGCCACTCAACTTGTAATATAGCGAATGTTTTTTAAGCTAAATACAAGGAGGAGATTTATATGTGGTTTCGATTTCTTATGATTGGTTTCTTTTCATTAACAGCAATTTCTTTAATGGGATATCAAGTGTCTGAAATTTTTCAAGCATATAGCGATACATTTTTTAACAAAAACTAATCGCGTTGCTATTTGAATAATAAAGCGATAAAATCCTTCTTAAGAAGTTTTATTAAGAAGGATTTTTTCTTTGTCTTATCTTGCTGTGTCAAACTATTGTCACATTTACACTGTGAATAGTATGTTAAAATAGTGAGGTTACGTATACATATTTGAAGGAAGAGGGAGTGACCATTTTGGTGGATCAATCAACAAATCAGAAAAGCTATGCTCCTATTGTGATAACGCTTTCTGTAATTGTAAATGCGATTATTTTATTTTTGTTCTTTGGACCTGTTGGCTATGAAGGAGAATTACATTTTGATGTAACAATTTTACCAATGTTAAATGCAATTTTTAATAGCTTTACGTTCGTATTCTTATTAGCAGCTCTATACTCTATTATTAAGAAGAATGTGAAAATGCACCGTGGTTTCATCCTGGCAGCATTTACAACGACGTTGCTATTTTGTGTTTCTTATTTATCTTATCATTACTTAGCGCCAGCAACACATTTTGGCGGAGAAGGATTCATTAAATATGTGTATTTCATCATTTTAATTACACATATTATCCTGGCAGCAATTATTGTACCGCTTGCATTGTTTGCACTTGTATTTGGTTTTACAAATCAATTAACACGTCATCGTAAAATTGTACGTTGGACGATGCCGATTTGGTTATATGTAAGTTTATCTGGTGTTATTGTTTACTTAATGATCTCACCTTATTACCAATAAAAAATCTCAGCCTGTAGGCTGGGATTTTTTTATTAAGCAAATATTTTTGTGAAATGAAAAAAATATGGTATACAAAAGTATAGTTGCTTTTCATATAGAAGGGATGGTAAAGGAATATGCAAAATTTTGTATTTCGTAATCCAACGAAACTTATTTTCGGTAAAGGTCAATTAGAGCAGTTAAAAACTGAAATTCCACAGTTCGGTAAAAAAGTTCTTCTCGTATACGGGGGAGGCAGCATTAAAAGAAACGGTATTTATGATAATGTAATTTCTATTTTACAGGATATAAATGCAGAAGTATTTGAATTGACAGGTGTTGAACCGAATCCACGTGTATCAACTGTAAAGAAAGGGATTCAAATTTGTAAAGAAAATGGTGTTGAATTTATTTTAGCAGTTGGTGGAGGAAGTGTGATCGACTGTACGAAGGCAATTGCAGCTGGTAGTAAGTACGATGGAGATGTATGGGATATTGTAACGAAAAAAACATTTGCTAATGAGGCATTACCATTTGGTACTGTACTTACTCTTGCAGCAACAGGATCTGAAATGAATGCAGGCTCGGTAATTACAAACTGGGAAACGAATGAAAAGTATGGATGGGGTAGCCCGGTTACTTTCCCGCAGTTTTCAATTTTAGATCCAGTTCATACTACTTCTGTACCGAAAGATCAAACAATTTACGGTATGGTAGATATTATGTCGCACGTATTAGAGCAATATTTCCACAACGGAACAAATACAGAACTACAAGATCGTTATTGTGAAGCTGTTTTAAAAACAGTAATTGAGACAGCTCCTAAGCTTTTAAGTGATTTAGAAAATTATGAGCATAGAGAAACTATTTTATATTGTGGTACTATGGCGTTAAACGGCATTTTAGCGATGGGAGTAAAAGGAGATTGGGCGACTCATAATATTGAGCATGCAGTTTCTGCTGTTCATGATATACCGCATGGAGGCGGCTTAGCAATTCTATTCCCTAACTGGATGAAGCATGTCGTAGATGAAAATGTAAGTCGTTTTAAACAGTTTGCTATTCGCGTATTCAATGTAGAAACAGATGGAAAGACTGAGCGAGAAATTGCGTTAGAAGGAATTCAGGCATTACGTCAATTTTGGACTTCAATTGAGGCACCAGTAACATTATCTGATTATGCTATTGGAGAAAATGAAATTGATTTAATGGTGGATAAAGCGATGGCTTATGGTGAATTTGGTAACTTTAA
>NZ_JBNLYE010000240.1:0-6356 GCF_050172095.1 Bacillus sp. GMs2/2 | reverse complement strand
TCAGACTAGATTATATAATAACAACACATTCTAGTTTCAAAAGAAATGGAGTGAAAGCATGTTTCCTATATTGAAAACAGACCGACTCATTTTAAGAGAACTTACCGAAGAAGATGCACCGCGTATACTACAATGCTTTTCTAATACTAATGTACTGCGCTATTATGGCCAAAAACCGTTACAAGATATTGATCAAGTGAAGCAAATCATTCATAATTTTAAGTTGAGTTACAATGCAAGAAGCGGTATAAAATGGGGAATCGAATTAAAAGACACGAAAGAACTCATTGGTACCATTGGTTTTCACGATTGGTCTTCTGAGCATAAACGAGCCAATATAAGTTATGCCTTTTTGCCTGAACACTGGGGAAAAGGATATGCGACTGAAGCTGTTTCTGAGGTTATATCATACGGTTTCCATACGATTCATTTAAAGCGGATTGGAGCAATTGTATTTCTTGAAAATGAAGCTTCCAATAAAGTACTATTAAAATTAGGCTTTGAAAAAGAAGGCGTTCTAAAAAATTATATGTATCAAGATGATGTCCCATATGATACGAATTTTTACGCTTTATTGAAATCGGTTTAATAGAATTCATGTGTAAAAAACCTTACTTTTAAAAAGTAAGGTTTTTTGTATTTATTCATTAGCAATATAAGCATTCTTATAAGTATAAATACCACCAAATTGATGCTTTTCAATTCCTTTTACATAATCCTTTTGTACATATGCTGAGCCAATATGATAAAGCGGCGCTACCGCAGCATCTTCTAATAATACCTGCTCGGCTTCTCGCAACGCTTCCCATCGGTTTTCCGTATCTAGTACAAAATCCGTTTTCGCTTTCTTTATTAATTCATCGTAATGAACATTAGAATAATTCATTTTATTATTCGGATTCCCTGTCGTAAATAACTCTAAATAACTAATTGGGTCTTTATAGTCAGGTCCCCAATTTGCCATAGTTATATCGTAATCACCTGCTTGTTCTAACTGTAATTTTTGCTTAAATGGCTGTTGTTTAATTTGTATCGTGAGTCCTTGCAAATTCTTTTCTAAATCACCTTTTATATATTCTGCCATCCGTTTTGCATTATCTTGTTCAAACGTTAAAAACTCGAGGTTTACTTGCTCTACTTCAAGCTCTTTTTTCGCTTCTTTCCAAATCTTTTGCGCATTTTGCAAATCATATGAAGAAAGATCTCCGTTTTCTTTTCTAAAATCTTTACCGGTCACTTCATTTACATGACCAACTGGTACAAGCCCGCTTGCAGGTTTTGCTCCGTTATTAATAAAGTGAGCAACGAAATCATCCTTATTTAACGCTAATGAAATAGATTGACGCACCTTTTTATTTGCTAACACGGTATTTTTTTCATTAAAACGAAGCATAGCAATTCCAGGATCACTCGACATATGTAATTCCTTATTCCCTTTATACTTGTCTACAACTTGCGAATTAATAGGTACTCGATCCAAATCTCCGGCTTCATATAAATTTACAGCTGTCATTGTATCCTTTACGATATGAAAGTTTATTTCGTCTAATTTCACTTTCTTTTGATCCCAATATGTAGCATTCTTCTTTAATTGAAACTCTTGTTCATGCTTCCATTTTTCTAATACAAATGGACCGTTATATATGAGATTACTAGGTTCCAATGCATAATTGTTTCCTTGTTCTTTCAAAAATGATTCATGCTGTGGTAAGTATATAGGTAGTGCTAACAGCTGTAAAAAATACGGAACCGGCTGTTCGAGTTCAACTTCTAACGTATAATTATTTATTGCTTTAACCCCAAGTGCATCAAGAGGCATTGTTCCCTTATTAATCTCTTTCGCATTTTTCACATAAAAGAGCATGTATGCATATTGAGATGCCGTTTCAGGGTTAATTGCACGTTTCCACGCAAATATAAAATCATTTGCTGTTACATTATCCCCATTTGACCATTTTGCATCTTTACGCAAGTCAAATGTATATTTCTTACCATCTTCACTTCTTTTAAACGATCTTGCGACTGCTGGAATAGGCTGATCTTGATCATTTAATACATATAACCCTTCAAATATATTCTGCATAACGTGTGATGATGTACCATCCATTGTTTTAGCAGTGTCCAGAGAAGGAATTTCTTCTGATACTGTTACATTTAACACTTGTTTTTTAACCTCTGTATCACTTTTATTCCCTTTATTATTACAAGCTGTTAACAATAAAGATGTAACAAGTGCCATTACCATTAAATGGCTCTTTTTTCGCTTCATGAGTTGTTCTCCTTCAATATAAAATATTATAAAGCGTAATATATTATAGCAGAAATATGAACAGAAAGATGCGACATTCTTTTGAATATTTATTCGTTCAAGAAAAAAGCTATCCTTTTAAAAGGATAGCTTTTTCAACTGCCACATAATTATCTATCTTTGCAAACCTCGTTTATAACGACTTGCTTCAAATATAATACGCTCTTCATCTAACGTTTTACAATCGCCATTCCAAACGACACGTTTTCCGTTAATAATTACATCGCTTATATCTTTTCCACTAGCAGCATACACAAGATGTGATAACACTTCATCTGCTGGTTGTAAATGCGGCTTATTAGATGGATCAATCGTAATAAAATCAGCACATTTTCCAACCTCAAGTGATCCTGTTTGTTTCATCCCGATTACTTCAGCAGCCCCTTTAGTCGCAAGTGTAAGAGCTGTTTCAACTGGTAAAGCTGTTGCATCTTGGTGAATACCTTTTTGTAGTAAAGTCGCTATGCGCATTTCTTCAAACATGTCTAAATTATTGTTAGATGCAACACTATCTGTTGCAATTCCTACTTTTATTCCTGCTTCTAGCATCGCTTTTACATTCGCTATACCAGAACCTAGTTTTAAATTACTATTCGGATTATGAGCTACTCGAACGTCATGTTCTGCTAAAAATGCACGCTCATCTTCATTTAATACTACACCGTGTGCAATAACTGTTGGGCGTTTAAACAATCCGCAGCTCGCTGCATATTCTACTGGACGTTTTCCATATTGTGCTTCAATATCACGTACTTCACGCTCTGTTTCAGAAAGATGGATATGAACCATCGTTTGATTCTCTACTGCAATCCGTGCGCACTCTTCTAACAATTCTGTACTACATGTATATGGACTATGTGGTGCAACCATCGTAGTTAACATGCCACTTTCGTTATAGTAACGCTTCACATATTTCTCAGCTTCTTCAATCGCTTTCTTTTCATCGTCTTTCGTTCCGAAGCTAAATAAAGTCCTTGAAACAGCAGCTCGCATCCCGCTCCTTGATACCGTTTCCATAATTGCGTCTTGATCTACTCCAATTGGATTAAACATGTCAGAGAATGATGTTGTACCACTTTTCACCATCTCAAGTAATCCTAATTCCGTACTAGCGACCGCAATTTGGGGAGTAAATTGACTTTCCAGTGGCCAAATTCTCGTCTCAAGCCACGGCTGTAATAACATATCATCGCCAATACCTCTTAGGAGACTCATTACAACGTGTGTATGTGTATTTACAAGCCCTGGTAAAACCCACTTTCCTTTCATATCAATTACTTCATCTACTTCAAAATCATTAGCGAATTCTCCGCTCTTTACATCTATAATTTGATCATTTTCTACAATGATATATCCATTTTCTATCACTTCGTTTTGTTCATTCATCGTTACAATTGTAGCGTTTACATAAGTTGTTTTCAAAAGTATTTCCCCTTTCAACTCTATGAAGTTCCCTTTAATAAGTTACCACCATTATAGTAACTTATTAAAGATTAAGAGTCAAAAGATAATTTGAATTCTTTCGTTACTTTTTCCTTCAAAATGCTATATTGTTTTTCATTTGTATCTGCAAATGCTTCTTTCCGATTTGATTCCACATCCATATAATTCAATTTCCCATTGAATTGATTCTCTGTAAAATCAAATCTCTGCCCATCTATAAAGTTATAAAAGTGCCATACCTCTCTTACTTTTGTCTTTTTAATTTCTCCTCCATATATGTCTTGAACGACTAGAGCCGTTACACCACACTGTCCCTTTGCTGGGTTTTCAATTGTCCACTTTGAACTCGTTTCAATCGACCACGATTTTATTAGTGCTTCATATATTCTTTTTTCCTTTACATCATCCATTCTAATCTTCCCCTACTATTAATAGTTTTACACATCATATTTCAAAAGAGGCAGTACACGACCCTTAAAGACAGTTGATGGTGTCTCTCCTATTAACTGTGCCCCCATTTTCAAGTAATATCCTTTTGCATTCGGATCACTATCAATCGTAAAACTTTTTAATCCTAGTTCATTGGCTTTTTCTATTACGTACTCCCAAAGTATTTTCCCGTAACCTTTTCCTTTGTAATCAGGATGAATGTACAAGAAATCGAGAGCTTTATCATTACGTAAAAATGAGAAAAAACCAATCTTCGCATTATCGTTTTCTAAAACATATACAAAATTATTTTTTATGTATTCTTCTGTAATTGTTAAATCTTCCTTACAAGCAAGTATGAATTCTTCACTATAATCCCACGTTGCTTTTGATTGTAGTGCGAATTCACTTAATTCATTTGCTTCACTTAATAACGCTTCTCTTATCTTCATGATTCTTTCTCCTCACCTTCGATATGTAAACTACTAAATTGATTCGGAAAGCACTTCAAAAAACCTTTTTTTTCATAAATTAGAGGTTATTTTTATAAATCTTTATTATAACCAGTACAATTTTTTTAAAGAAAAAGAACACCATCCCTAAAAGTTGGTGTTCTCTTTTTCTAAAATTTAATCTTCAAACTCACTCATTCGTTTTACTATTTCGTACGATACAAACCTATACAGTTTCTACTACCGCTTCAAGCATTGTTCCATTTTTAGCATAATTCGTATGCCAAGAAAAAGCTTTTTCTAAAATATGAGGAGTTTGTCCACCTCTTGTTTTTGCTTCTTCGTAATAAGCACGTAGTTGATCACGATACATTGGATGTGCGCAATTCTCAATAATAAGTTCCACTCTTTCTCTTGGCGCAAGTCCCCTTAAGTCGGCATACCCCTGTTCAGTAACAATAACATCTACATCATGTTCAGTATGGTCTACATGAGAAACGAAAGGAACAATACTTGAAATGTTACCACCTTTCGCAATCGATTTAGTAACAAAGATAGCTAGGCGTGCATTTCTTGCAAAATCACCAGACCCACCAATTCCATTCATCATTTTTGTACCTAAAACGTGAGTAGAGTTAACATTTCCGTATATATCTAATTCTAATGCAGTATTAATTGAGATTAATCCAAGGCGACGAATGATTTCAGGATGATTGGAAATCTCTTGCGGACGCATCATTAATTTGTCACGATATTTTTCAAAGTTATAAAATACTTGTTGCATTTTCTCTTCAGAAAGCGTGATAGAACAACAAGAAGCAAAATTGACTTTTCCAGCATCCATAAGATCAAAAACTGCATCTTGTAAAACTTCAGAATACACTTCTAAATCTTCAAATTCTGAATCTAACATTCCATGCAATACTGCGTTAGCAACTGAACCAATTCCTGATTGTAACGGCGCTAAACGATTTGTTAATCGCCCTATTTTAACTTCTTCTCGAAGGAATTCTATTAAATGCTGTGCCATAATGACCGTTTCTTCATCCGGAGGAACAATTGTCGATGGCGAATCCAATTGATTCGTAAACACAATTCCCTTTACTTTTTCAGGATCAATTGGAATACCGATTGTTCCAATTCGGTCATCTGTTTTCACAAGCGGAATTGGAAGCCTCTCCCCTTGTTTACCTGGTTCATATAGATCATGTAGTCCCTCTAATTGCGTGGATTGAGCCATATTCATTTCAATAATAATAGACTTAGCATTTAAGGAAAACGCTAAGGAATTTCCAATTGAAGTGGTTGGAATAATCATTCCGCCCTCTGTAATCGCAACCGCTTCCAAAATAGCGAAATCTATATCCAGAACGTCAGCGCGGAGTAACTCTGCTGTATGAGATAAGTGTTGATCCACAAATAAAAAGTCTCCGTTATTAATTCCTTTTCGCATCGTCGCGTCAGCTTGGAAAGGTAATCTTTTCCCTAAAATTCCTGCCTCAGCAAATAATTTGTCTACATCCGAGCCTAAAGAAGCCCCAGTATAAACATTTACTTTAAAAGATTCATCATTCTTAACTCGGTTTACAAGCGCAAATGGGACTGCTTTTACATCACCTGCACGTGTAAACCCACTTAAGCCTAAAGTCATTCCACTTTGAATCCAGGAAGCTGCTTCTTCAGGTGTAACTACCCGATCTTTTAGACGTTGATCTCTGATTCTA
>NZ_JBNLYE010000239.1:0-6375 GCF_050172095.1 Bacillus sp. GMs2/2 | reverse complement strand
ATATTTAATTCCTTCACGCCCCGTACCACTTTCTTTCACACCACCATAAGGCATATGATCTACTCTGAACGTTGGGATATCATTAATCATGACACCACCAACCTCTAGCTCATCAATTGCACGCATTGCTTTAACTAAATTATTTGTAAATACACCTGCCTGTAAGCCGTAACGCGAATTATTTACTTGTTCAATCGCTTCATCAAATTCTTTAAATGTATTTACTGTCATGAGTGGGCCGAATACTTCTTGGCACTGCACAGATACATGATCTGGAACATTTGTTAATACAGTCGGTTCAAAAATTCTTGCATCCCGCTTCTTACCACCGCATAAAACAGTTGCTCCTTCCTTAATTGCTTCTTGAACCCACATATCAATTCGCTCTACATCTTTTTTTGAAATTAAAGCTGATACATCCGTTTCCTCAAGCAGTGGATCACCAACAACAACTGATTCCATCGCTTTCTTCAGCTTCGAAAGAAATTCATGCATTTTCGTTTCATGTACAAAAACACGTTGTACGGAAATACAAACTTGTCCATTATTAACAAATGCTCCCCATTTTACACGTTCAATTATTTCATCTGTTAACTCTACATCTTCATCAATGATAACAGCAGCATTTGATCCTAGTTCCAACGTAACTCGTTTTAGCCCAGCCTTTTGTTTTATTCCAATTCCAACTTTTGGACTTCCGGTAAAAGTAATAGAAGCAACGTAATCATTTTTGACGATGGCCTCACCAACCGTGGAGCCAGGGCCAGAAATGATATTTAAAGCTCCATTTGGCAATCCTGCCTCTTCAAATAACTCAACTAATGCATAAGATGATAATGGCGTTTGATCAGCTGGCTTTAATACAACTGTATTTCCGGCAGCAATTGCTGGTCCAACTTTATGCGCTACTAAATTTAATGGGAAATTAAATGGTGTAATAGCCCCTATAACCCCAATCGGCTTTCGGATTGTATATGCGATACGCCCATCCGCACCAGGTGCGGCGTCTAATGGCAATGTCTCACCATATATACGCTTCGCTTCTTCAGCTGCAAATTTGTACGTTTGAACAGTACGATCTACTTCTCCCCTTGCAGCACGTATTGGTTTTGCAGCCTCTTTTGCAATAATCTCTGCAAATTCTTCTCTTCTTTCATCCATTTTTTGTGCAACTTTCTCTAAAATAGTCGCACGATCATATGCAGATAATGTATTCATTTTTGTCATTGCATTTTTTGCAGCAGTAACAGCCTCTTTTACATCTTCTTCCGTTCCTTGTGCAATTTCCGCTAATGTTTCTTCAGAATATGGTGCGTACAATGGTTTATACGTGTTTACAGATTTCCAGTCTCCATTTATATATAAATGCTTTTTCATACTTCTTCTCCTTCCAAATATATGTATACAACAATACTTCACCTAGTGAAAGGTTTGACTTATGTCATTGTATCATAGCTCCTATCCCTCAAAAAACATTATGCTCAAAAAAACTCTGCTATATAGCAGAGTTTACGAGCTAATTTGCTCTTGTAACGAAATTTGTTTTTCATCTTCTAAAATAACAATCGATTCTACTATCTTTGTAACTTCTAATCTTTTTATATAATGTCCATCTAATTCTTTCACACAAAACTTATAATTTTCAATTTCAATGGAATCCTCTTCAGCAATCTCTATATTCTTCGTTAAAATCCAACCACCGATTGTATCAACACCATCATCATCAATCCCTAAACCAAATAACGTATTTACTTCACTAACAAGTACTTTTCCCTCTAGTATCGTCTTCGTTTCACTAACCTTTTGAATTTCTGGCTGCTCATCCGTATCAAACTCATCCTGAATATCTCCAACAATTTCTTCCAGAATATCTTCAACAGTAACAAGTCCAGATGTTCCACCATATTCATCTATCAATATAGCAATATGTGTTCTTTCTTTTTGCATTTTCAAAAACAAATCATGAATTGGAATAGAATCGATAACTAAAATAATTGGTCTCATATATTGCTCTACTGTCTTCTTATTAACAGCTTTATGTTGTACAAATTCAGTAAAAATATCTTTGAAATTCACAAAACCTATTACGTGGTCTTTGTCGCCATCAACAACTGGATACCTTGTATATTTTTCACGAGACATTTTTTGCAGAGCTTCTTCAGCAGACATCTCTTTACTTATAATATTCATTTCAGTTCGAGGTACCATTATTTCTTTTGCAATGCGATCATCAAATTCAAAAATTTTATTCACATATTTATATTCAGATTGATTAATCTCACCATTTCTATAACTTTCTGAAACTAACAACCGTAATTCTTCTTCTGAATGAACCTCATCATGTCCCTTCGGCGGTTTCAGCCCTAGCAGCTTCGTAATGATTCGAGCTGAACCATTTAATAGCCAAATGAATGGGAATGCAATACGATAAAAGAAAATTAACGGCTTAGAAACAAGTAAACTCACTTGTTCAGATTTTTGAATTGCAAATGTTTTTGGGGCCAATTCACCTATTACAACATGTAAAAAAGTAATTAACAAAAACACTAAAATCACAGCAAAAATGTCTGCTAGTTGAGTAGAGATATTCCAATTTGCAAAAAGCGTATCAAACATTTGCTTTAACGCAGGTTTACCAAACCACCCAATTCCTAAAGCTGTAACAGTAATTCCTAGCTGACAAGCAGATAAATATTCGTCTAAGTTTGTAATGACTGTTTTGACCGATGTTGCACGATTATTTCCTTCTGCAATTAAATAGTCAATTCGTGAACTTCTCACTTTAACAATTGCAAATTCTGCTGCAACGAAAAATGCCGTTAAAGCAATTAAAACAATCACTATACTTATACTATATATGTCCAAATACTTTTCCTTACTTACATTGTAAGCAAGGAAGCCACCTCCTACTTAATTTTATTCAAGTGAAGTAAGCATTCTAATACTCTAACAAAATTCTACATTAGCAACCACCTTTTTATATATTATATGCATACATAAAAAAGATATTTATCATTATGATAATCTAATTCATTTACACTAGTCAAATTATTCTAAATGTTACGATAAAACATTTTTATTTAAACGAACTATTCTTCTCAACTCAATTTCGTGAAAAAACACTTTCTTTGCCGATTCCACACTTCTTTTGTCGCACTAGAAGGGAACTTACTTCATAGCTCGAAATCATTCAACAGGATATATATAGGAGGGATTATTTTGGAATATAAAACACCATTTATCGCAAAGAAATTAGGTGTTAGCCCAAAGGCTGTTGTCCGGATCGCACAACAATTAAATCTTACGATAGAGAAAAACAAATATGGTCACTTTATTTTCACACAAGAGGATGTCGATCAAATGTTAGAACACCATCGATTTCAAATAGAGCAATCTCAAAATTCTCAATCTACTCAAAAGGCTTCCTCAAATGAAGTTGAGGAATTAAAAACTCAAGTTAATACAATTGTTCAAAACATATTACCCAATGATTTTGAGCAATTAGCTGATCAATTAAACACTATTACGAGAAGACTTGATCGAATGGAAGAACAAATGCAAGATAAGGCAAATGATGTCGTCACGTACCAACTTTTACAACACCGTCGTGAAATGGAGGAAATGTTAGAGCGAATTCAAAAGTTAGAAGCTGCCCTAACGAAAGAAGAACCCATTTATATTACTCCTGATTCAAAACCAACATATGAACGAGAAAAGAAACCGAAGCGCCGCAAAATGATTTTTAGTATATTTGGATTATAATTTTTAGACCCTTATTAAAATAATAAGGGTCTTTTTTAATGAAGAGTTATATCCTATACAAATATTATTCTCTTTATTATACATATTCACTTCGCTTTATTTCGTTAACATAATATTTTTACTGTATTCTGCAATTAATGCCTGTGCATGAGCATTCCCTTGAATCACATCACGAAATTCTTTTAAAGAATACAAATGCGTAACCCCTTTTCGAGCATGAATTCTTACTGGTACACCTTGTAAAGTATCATGAAACTGAAAAGGATTATCTATTGGTTCAATTGGAAAACCAAGTGTAAGTAAATACATATACATTCTTTTTGTTACTGCTGCAATGTACCATTCAGCTTTTGTTTCTAACGCATGTATAAATAAAATAGCTGTTAGCCTTTTGAAATGTCCTCTCCCACGAGACGTTTTCGAAATACTTAACTTACCTATTTCATACACATTCTTCAAATCTTTTACTAAATCATTTTTAGAAAACGGATAGAAAAACTCAGAATTTGATTGTTCAGGTATCGTATACTTAATACATTCTACTGTACCAATAGGATGTTCATCTTCTATTAATAAAAATCGTGATGGATTTAAATTACGTTCTACGAACATTAAGTTTCTTTCTTCACAAAAATCTCCCCATAGTTGCTCGAACCCAAAATGTTCTTCCTTTGTTTGAACACGCTGGAACATATTTAACCGCCTTTCCCATCGCCGCTCTGTTTTTGATAACGCTTTCACTATCTATCATATAAGAACAAATCTTCGTATGCAACTAAAAATATTTATGACTTATTATATTCTGCAAAATGAATTAGATTCCAATTTAATCGACTTTTATCCCGCGCTCACATTCCTTTTAATAATACATTTATAGCACTTTTCAAATCTAAATTACATTATGTTTCTTTCCATACAGCATATAATTCTTCTTAATCTAAAGAAATCCTTTATGAAAAAGGATTTCTTTTACTTCTTAATGCTTTTTAACCATTTTTCAAAAATTTGTACCATCCCATGTTTTCCAGCTAATTTCTCTTCCCCTTGTTTCGTCTTATATGGATATAACTGCAAGAAAACACCGCATCCAGACTCAATTTTTTTACTATGCATATGGCTTCCTGGATATACACAAATGACTTCATAAATTGACCTTCGATAATAGACTCGCTTTCCATCCTGTTCTTCTACATACTTTATAGACCAGTACTTATACATTTGCTCAGTTGCTTTCGTATTTCCGACGTGCTGAAAAATATTGTACATTGGACTATACTTCACTTCAATAATAATAGAAGATTTATATACGTATTTCCCATCTTCTTTTACATAACAGTCTAAGCGAATATCTGGCTTCTTCGTATCCTCACCATTGTAAAAATTACTACCTTTACTTAATGCAATAAGAGGATGTGTTTCAATTAAGTCATTAAATGCAACATGCACCTTTATATCCTCTCGTTCTAAAACTACTGTCGTTCCATCTTGTAATCCATCTACATAAAAATGTTCTTGTATTTGTTCACGGATAGAGTTTCTAGCTTCAAAACCAATTTGCTCTAAAATTGAAATAACGATAAAAAAAGCGTAATATTCATACACTAAAAACGTTGGCTTATAAACAAATAATAACGATGGAGATTGATCCGTATATTGCGGGAGTACTTCTAAATGATGTAGTAATTGTTGATGTGGTATCGGTAAATCATGTAAGTTCATGTTACTTGTTTCGGTAACTTCCCTCCAAAACGAAGAATGCATTAACATTTGAAAGTATTGTACATTTTCATGCACAATATGCGCCAATATTTTATATTCTTGTATTTTCATTGAGCTCTTTCGTAAATCGGCTTCTTTTAGTAAATGTATATTTTTATATTTTTGCTTCTCTCTATCAGTTACCGATCCATTACGCTCAATTGTTTGTATAATCGTTTTTACGGCTTGAAACTCTTCTGATTTTTTCTTTTTTTCTCTTTCTAAGATTTCAATTGTTTGACGTAAAAAACTTTTTGCTTCAATTAAATAATGATAAAATTGCATCGCTTTATATTTAAGAAATGCATTTTCCTTACTATTTTTTTGTTCCATAAACTTACGATTATAATGTTTGGCATAAGGTTTTCGTTCTGCCACTATAGTTCCTTTTCTTGTTGGCCTTCGCTCTTTTCCTTCCCATTTATATTCATTTATAAATTTTGAGCTTGATTCTATTTTCTTAAAGATTTGCTTTATCATTTTCATTTTTTGGGGTAACTTTCTAAGTAACACTAAATAAGAAGAATCCTCAATATCGCTAAGTGCAGAGAAGGTCTTTTTATAGTAACCTCTATCCAAAATCAACTCATTTAAAATTGACTTCACATAGTCTTGAATCATTTCAAATTGATCATCAAAAAAGTTTTTCGGTACGATTTGAAATGCGCCATAATACGTTGTCTCTTCTATACGCACTTCAAAATGGTATAAACCACAACGCCATGGATAAAAGAATTCTGTTTTCCCATGTTCATATATTAATACTCTTTGTTTTTTTTCATTTATTTCATATTGAGCCTCTTTTATATTTTTCTGTCCCTCATATACTTTATTCCATATAAAAGTAATATTCAT
>NZ_JBNLYE010000238.1:0-6378 GCF_050172095.1 Bacillus sp. GMs2/2 | reverse complement strand
TAAAGTACTACGTATAAGCAATTTTTTTAAACCTTTCAAAAATGTAAGGTTTTTGTCATTTGAATCGATGGAAGGTATTTCCGCACTTTACTAATATAAAAACATAGATAGTAGAAGGGCGGAGAAGTAATATGAACATTAGAGAACTAGCATATCGGAATGTAACCCGAAATAGACGGACATACTCAGCCTATTTTTTGAGTAGTGCATTTGCAATTATGGCCTTTTTTGTGTATTCATTTTTTGCGTTTCATCCGGCATTAAGTGCAGGAGAATTAGGTCAGTACGTATTCGTAAGTATGTCTTTTGCACAGTCTATTATTTACTTATTTACATTCTTCTTTATTTTATATTCGATGGGAATGTTTTTAAAAACGAGAAAGCGTGAACTAGGAATTTTAATGATGCTAGGTATGACGAAATATCAATTAAAGCGTCTTATCTTTTTTGAAAATATTATGATTGGAATAGGGGCAATTATTTTTGGTATTCTTTCAGGTATGTTATTTTCAGGGGGATTACTATTTGTCGCTCCGATGATATTGAAACTAGATATCTCCTTATCCTATTACATACCGATGAAAGCAATTGTTGTAACGAGTATTATGTTTTTTATTTTATTTATGATCATATCATTGTTTAGTGCAGGAATGATTCGTAAAAATAAGATTATGAAGTTGTTTAGAGGATCAGCAGAGGCGAAACCGGAACCGAAAGCATCAATCATTTCTTCCATATTAGCAGTAGTATTGCTTAGTGCTGGCTATGTAGGAGCTCTTCTATCACATGGAGCAATGGTATTTATTATGATGATTCCTGTTACAACGGTAGTTATTATTGGGACGTATTTGTTGTACAAGCAGCTGAGTGTCTTTATTATTCGATTATGTAAAAAAAGTAAACGTTTCTATTGGACACAGACTAATATTATTACGTTATCAGATTTAGCGTATCGCATGAGAGATAACGCAAGAATGTTCTTTATTGTAACCATTATTTCTACTGTAGCATTTTCCGCAATAGGGACATTAGTTGGCTTCGCATCCATGACGAAAGGGATAATGGAGAGACCGATTTCGTTTCATTACCATTCTAAGCAAGGGAATAGTAACGAATCACAGCATATACAAATGATTGACAAAGGATTAAAGAAACATAGTATAGCAGCTTCAAAAACTAATATTTCGACAAAGAAAACGGAGGAACAGTCGTTAAGAAGCGCCATTTTTATAAAAGAATCAGACTATAAGAAATATGCAAAGTTAACAGAAGAACCATTTAATACTGTAGCAAATAAAGAAGTTGTATTTTTGTCAGCTAATATACCAGGGCCAACGATGAAAGAAAGAAAAGAAATTACTTTACCTAATATGAATGAAAATTTAAAAGTGAAAAAAGTTACTTCATCTTCATTGGGGAAAATATTAAGAGGAAATGCTTATGTAATCTCTAATAGTCAATATGATTCATTACAAGATGGGTTTATAGAGACAAAAGATTATATGTATAAAACTGAAAGAACGAAAGATGAGATTGAAATTGGTAAAGAGCTTACGCATCAAATTAAACCGTATCAAGAATATTCAACGTTTAGTGCGGAAGAGTACGAGCAAAACCAAAGTTTACAAATTGCAGGACCGATTTTATTTGTAGGTTTCTTTATAGGTATAGTATTTTTCGTTTGTGCAGGAAGTTTCCTTTACTTCCGTTTATTCTCCGATTTGGAGGATGATGTTCGTTTGTTCGAAATGATTCGTAAAGTTGGATTGACAAGTAGGGAATTATCGAAGGTAGTTACAATTCGATTGGCGCTTTTATTCTTCGTTCCAATTGGTGTTGCAACATTACATGGAGCAGTAGCCTTAACGGCGTTAGGGCAAATGTTTGAGTACTCATTGTTTAAAGAAAATACAGTTGTATTAAGTATTTTCATAGTTATTCAAGTTGTATACTTCTTACTTATAAGATCCCGTTATGTAAAACAATTAAAAGAGAGATTACGTATGCATTAAATGTGTTTTTTTAACTCGAGTACAAAATTTTCTAAAAAGAGGCAAGTATTGTCAAAAAGTGATAAAATGGAAAAAGCGAGGTGAAAAAATTAATAGAGAGTAAGGGGGGGAGAAATATGAAAGCAACAGGAGTTATTCGAAAAGTAGACGAATTAGGACGAATTGTTATCCCTAAAGAATTACGCGATGTATTGGGAATACAAATCAAATCACCGCTTGAAATTTTTGTAGAAGCAGATAAAATCATTTTACAAAAATATCAACCTTACAATGCTTGCCAAATCACAGGTGATGTTTCAGGGCAGAATATTACATTAGCAAATGGAAATATTACAGTTGGCATAGAGGGAGCGGAATATTTAGTAAAAGAAATAGAAAAGTTTTTAAACAAGAGTGAGGTTTAGTCTTAATTTATATTATTTTTCAAATACATATCATTCTTTTAAAAGACTGTAAGAGGACCATTAATTGGTCCTCTTATTTTGGTTAGTAGTTGAACGACTCGGGTTGTTACTTCCTACAAATCATAGGGAAAATAAAGAAGTATTATAGAGGTAGTAAATGATGTTGAGAAATATTTGAAAAGAAGGAAAACAAAAAGAATAAAACGAATGTTACATTTACACGTATTCAAAAGTGGTCTGAAATGAAAATAATACATTTTCAGGAGGGATTACGATGAGTAGTACAGTGAATAAACAAAAAGGTATACAATTGATTCCGTTTACCGTAAATAAGGTGGTAGAACAAGTAAATGAAATTCCACCAGGTGTACAACTGATTCACGCTCCGCAAGTATGGGAAAAGAGTGTGAAGGGGCAAGATGTAGTCGTTGCCGTATTAGATACAGGGTGTGATACTAATCATATAGATTTAAAAGATCGTATTATCGGCGGAAGAAATTTCACAAAAGATTATGAAGCTGATCCAAATGTGTATCTTGATAATAACGGACATGGTACTCATGTTGCGGGAACGATTGCCGCGACTGAAAATGGTGTCGGTGTATTAGGAGTTGCACCACTTGCTAAAATGTTAGTATTAAAAGTTTTAGCGGGAGATGGTTCTGGAAGTTATGAGCAAATTATTGAGGCAATTCATTATGCTGTAAATTGGAGAGGGCCGAATCAAGAGAAAGTGAGAATTATTTCAATGTCACTTGGTGGTCCGCAAGATGTTCCAGAATTACATGAAGCAATTCAAAATGCGGTAAAGCAGGATGTTCTCGTTGTATGTGCTGCTGGAAATAATGGAGATTGCGATGATGAAACAGAGGAACTAGACTTTCCGGGTGCGTACTCCGAGGTAATTGAAGTTGGTGCCGTTAATTTAGAGCGGAAGATTGCATGTTTTAGTAATTCAAATCAAGAAATTGATCTAGTAGCGCCAGGTGATGAAATATTATCTACGTATCCAGAAGGAAAATATGCTGTGTTAAGTGGAACTTCCATGGCGACGCCGCATGTTGCTGGAGCGCTCGCCTTGCTCATTAAACAGTGTGAGAAAGAATACGGTCGAAAGTTATCGGAGCCGGAAATATATGCACAACTCATTAAAAGAACTGTACCTTTAGGGTACGAACGTACATCTGAAGGGAATGGATTAATAGATTTATTAAAAGAATAGCCATATTAAAAAAACATCTCATATGAATATGAGATGTTTTTTTAATATGGCTCTGTCGCATGTAATACAACTTGTAATAAACCTGGGAATCTAGCGTTTAAATCTTCTTCACGAATTGAAATGAAACGTTGTGTTCCTTCAAGGCGCGTGTACATAACACCTGACTCACGTAAAACTTTGAAATGGTGAGATAAAGTTGATTTTGCAACAGGGATGTTTAAAGCACCACAAGATTGTTCATTTTTCTCTAGTAACATATTTACAATTTGTAAACGAATTTGATCGCTAAGTGCATATAAGACAGAAGAAAATTGAATTTCTTCTCGATTTGGATGATAGAGTGTACGCATATTTCACCTACTTGTATAAGTTAAGATATTTGCACTATAACATATAAAGTGGTATATTTCTATTGTTCGAATATATTCGAACAATAGAAATATAGGGGGAGAAAAAATGAAGTATATAAAATTGCAAAAGGCAGGATTAAATATTTCAAAGTTGGGTTTAGGTACAAATGCAGTAGGGGGACATAATTTATATGCTGATGTGAATGAAGAAGAAGGAAAGCGATTAGTAGAAGAAGCTATTCAGCAAGGGATTACATTTTTTGATACAGCAGATTCATATGGTTTCGGTAGATCGGAGGAATTAGTAGGAGAAGTATTAAAGGGAAAACGTCATGAGTTTATACTTGCTACAAAAGGTGGAATTCAACCGTTGTTAAATGGAGAAACTTATATTAACAATGAACCAAATTATTTAAGGAATGCTGTGGAAAATAGCTTAAGAAGATTACAGACTGAATATATTGATTTATATTATTTACACTTTACAAATCCTGAAACAAGTTACATAGATTCAATCGGAGAGCTTACTCATTTAAAAGAAGAAGGGAAAATTCGTTCAATTGGAATATCGAACGTAAACATAGAACAATTAAAAGAGGCGAATCAACATGGTCATATAGATGTTGTACAATCTCCATACAATATGTTAGAACGTACAGCTGAGGAAGAACTGTTGCCGTATTGTATAGAAGCGGGTATTTCATTTATTCCATATGGGCCTCTTGCTTTTGGAATATTAGGCGGAAAATATACAGAAGATTTTAAATTAAATGAAGTCGATTGGCGTCAAAATGTAAATCTATTTGAAGAAAATACATATAAGAGTAATTTTAAGAAAGTGAATAAGTTAAAAGGGCTAGCTAAAGAAAATGATATTGAAGTGTCTCATTTAGCGTTAGCATGGTTATTAAATAAAGAAGGGATTGATACTGTTATACCTGGTGGAAAGCGGGCAGAGCAGGTAAGAGAAAGTGTGAAAGCGGTAGATGTTGCATTGAATGAAAGAGTCATGAAAGAAATCCAATCTATTTTAGAAGATTAGTTAAACAGAGGGAGAGTACCCTCTGTTTATATAAGGAGAAGGTCTAAATGAACAGAGTACTAGCTGTATTTTTTATGATAATGTTTATGATCGGTACAGATACTTTCTTAATTTCACCACTGTTGCCGACATTGCAACAGGCGTATCATGTTTCAACTGAGTTGTCAGGATGGATGGTGAGTTCGTATGCTTTAGGGTATGCTGGATTTGCACTTGTGGCTGGTCCTATATCAGATGGATTAAACAGAAAAAAAGTAATGGTACTAGGTATGAGTTTTTTTGCAATAAGTACGTTTTTTTGTGGAATTGCACCGATTTTTTTATGGATGCTAACATTTAGATTTTTAGCAGGTGTAAGTGCAGCTTTTGTATCTCCACAAGTGTGGGCATCTATTCCGCTCCTTATAGAGAAGAAGCAAATTGTGAAAGCAATTGGGGTTGCAACAGCAGGGTTATCAATCTCTCAAATTTTAGGGCTGCCACTGGGAGCTTATTTAGCAACGATACATTATACAATTCCATTCTATTTCATTGGTATATTATCAGCACTACTTGTCATTCTTATTTATGTTGTATTACCAGAAATACAGTCGGTTCATATAGGTGGAAATAAAAAAGCGATTTTACAGCGTTATAAACAATTACTTACAGATTCAAAGGTTTCACTTTCTTATTTTGCATACTTTGTTTTTCAAACCGGAAATTTTGCTGCATTTTCATTTTTTGGTGTATGGCTTTCCATTCAATTTGGCTTACAAGTTGATGAAGTAGGTACAGCTATGCTCGTATTAGGATTAGGAAATTTAATTGGTAATATTTTTGGTCCTAGAATCGTAAATAAAATTGGTTATAACCTTTCTTTCTATGGTGGAATTATATTTACAGCAGTGCTATATGTATTACTTCCTCATGTAAAGAACATTGTATTGGTGGAGTTATTGTTCTTTGCTTTATTTTTTGTGACAGGAATTTTGTTTGTATTAATGATGAGGCACTTACAAAACATGTCTAGTGTAGCAAGAGGAACAGGAGCCGCGCTTGCAAATGCTTCTATGTACATTGGTCAAATGATTGGTGCGGCAATAGCTGGAATGTTATTTGCAATATCTCACAATTTTATACTTATAGGTAGTTTTACTGCGTTACTATATATAGGAGCTTTATTTTTGTTTAGAAAAAGTGAAAAAATTACTGAAAATAGTGAAACAGGAATTGCATCATAAAGCTTGTATAAATATTTCGCAAATCAGAATTAATAAGAGTGTGAATACATGAATGTGCTTTTAATTAAAGTGGTTACTAAAAGTATAGAAATAGTAGAAGAAATGTATTGTAACAAAGTTATGAG